>NZ_DAWCVJ010000007.1:0-60029 GCF_052358865.1 Faecalibacterium sp. | reverse complement strand
TCCTGAAAAAGAACGGTGTCCACCTGATTTCCGTTATGGAACCCATTGCCGAGGGTTCACAGGGCATTCTGGTGGAAACGCTGCTGGAAGGCATGGCAGAATACTACTCGGCAGAGCTGTCCGAAAAGGTGATTCGTGGTCAGACCGAGAACGCTTTGAAGGGTAAGTGCACTGGCGGTACGGGAACCATTGGCTATAAAATCGACGAGGACAAGTTTTATCATCTTGACCCGCTGACTGCTCCGCTGGTGCTGGAAGCCTTTCAGCGGTATGACAACGGCGATAAAATGGTGGAGATCGTAAACTTCCTCAACGACAAGGGGGTCCGCAATATGTTGGGCGGCAAAATGACCCACAGTAGTGTGAACACCATGCTGAAGAACCGCCGATACATTGGCGAACTGTCTTTCCGGGATATCGTTGTGCCGGATGCAATTCCGGTTATTGTTCCGAAAGACCTGTTTGACCGGGTGCAGAAGCGTCTGGATAAGAACAAGCGTGCCCCTGCCTGTGGCAAGGCAGACGAGGAATATCTGCTGACCACCAAGCTGTTCTGCGGTAAGTGCGGTGCACTGATGTTCGGCGAAAGCGGAACCAGCGCCACCGGACGCACCTACTATTATTATAAATGCGCCAACGTCAAACGGCGCAAGGGCTGCAACAAAAAGACCGTGCAGAAGGACTGGCTGGAAGATCTGGTTGTTCGGGAGACCATGAAGCTGATTCAGGACGATGCGGTGATCGACAAGATCGTTCAGCTCGTCATGGATGTCCAGAATCAGGAAAACACCACGATTCCGCTGCTGGAAAAGCAACTGCGAGAGGTTAACAAAAAGCTGGACAACCTGATGAAGGCGATCGAGGACGGCTTGTACACCCGGACAACGAAAGAGCGTCTGGAAGAGCTGGAAATCCAGAAAGATGAACTGATTGCAAAAATCGCAGATGAAAAATTGAAGAAGCCCAGCTTCAATGAGGATTTCATCCGATTCTGGCTGATGAAATTTAGAAAGTTCGATATTTCGAAGAAAAAGCAGCGGAAAGCGCTGATTGAAATTTTTGTAAATGCCATTTTTCTGTACGATGACCGGATGCTGATTACGTTCAACTACAAGGATGGCACCCAAACCGTCCGATTTGAGGACACTTTGACCGCCGATGGGGTGGAAGGAAAAAGTTCGGATTTGTCCAGTCTTACTGGACCATAAATACAACGATTTCACGTTAGAAATCGTTGGATTTTTTTGTTTATAGGCTGGCCTCATTTGGTTTTGACCACAATTTTAACCACAATGCCAACGATTTTATCTGGTCAATCGCAGGGGCAAGTGGGCTTTTTTGACGCAACATCATCTGCTGCGATATGCGAGCCAGCGTTGATGCCAACGATTTGAAAAGCTGGCTCGCGATAATTAGTGCTGTTCCGTCCAATTTTCAGGCCGAAAATGCCTCACTAAACAACTGGATCGCACTCTGCCGAATGGATTCCTGAACATGGAGATAATGCTCAGTCATCTCGGTGTCGGCATGGCCTACGATGCTCTGGATGGTCTGAATATCCACGCCCAACGCCTGCATACCACAGTTTTCGCAAAACTGCCAGCCTTCAAGGTGATCTTTCAGTCGATCCTTCATGTCAGCCGACCTCCGTCAACGAAGATGGGTGGCGATGCCGCAGCTTGGATAGGAGAGATGGTAGAAAACTTCCCGCTGGAGGCTCTTTCATCAGCCAATCCGGTTCTATCATTAGCCGATGAACCTGTGCAAAGGGGTGCGGATGAGCACAACCAGCAACTTTGCAGCCTGCAGGTTTTGCTAATAAAAACCTTGAACCGAAACAACTCATGTGTGTACGCCTCCTATCAAATTTTTGTGTAATTCTATATAGCTTTTGGGGAATGTGCTGATTATATCCTAAAAATTTGTATACTTCAATACGTTAAAGAAAGTTTGGAGAGCCATTCAAAGAAATGCTCTAAACAAAAGCGGAATGCGGTTATTTTGACATAGCAACGCTACTTATATAGAGCGAAGCACTACTTATAAATAGTGGTGTCAGGAATTGAGATTTTGTGATACCAAAAAAGACACCCTCGCTTTTGATAGGAATCTCATGCAGGAATGTCCATATCTCAACGCGAAGGTGTCTTAATAACGAGGGTCAGATGCCACGGAACGTAAAGGTGAACTCCACAGGCTTAGTCACATCAGGAATATACTCCGGGTGGACATTGGCACCCCAGCTGTCATCACCGCCGACGCCCATCTGCTCGCCGATGGCACGAATCACCGTGTAATGGACCGGGGGCAGCTCGTAGGGATGCTTGGCACTCTCCATTTCATGGGGAGTGTAGGGCAGCGCAGAGAAGAACATGGGCTTTGCGGCATCTGCGGTAAACAGCAGCCCGCGACCCTTGCGGTCCACTACCTTTGCCCAGCGCACAGCGGTCTTTGCGCCACACTCCTGCGGCACAAGGTACTGTGCCATGTTGTCTGCGACCTTGTTCTGGTAAATGCCCAGCTTTGCACCATGCTGACGATCCCAGTAGGTCTCCGCAGGGCCGTTTCCGTACCACTCCACCGTGTCGTAGTCAGCGTCGATCTTGAACAGTACGCCGAACTCCGGCATTGCTGCAAGTCCTTCCACCGGGTCATAGTGCAGGGTGGTCTGGATGCGGCCATCACCGAACACACGGTACTGCAGGCTGCACTCTGCTGCGGGGCTGGTCTGGAGGTTATAGAGATAGGTCACGACCACGCTGTCGGCTTCCACCTCGCAGGTGGGGTTCTGGAGGATTGTGCCGCCATGAACAGATGGAATCTCCTTGCCGATGCCCTTGGTGGTAGCGTACAGACTTGCCAGCTTCCACTGACCGCGAACGCCGCCCATGTTGTTGCCGCAGTCGTTGTCGGTGGGAGCGCGCCAGAAGTTGGGACGGGGGATCTCCTGAATCATCTCCTTGCCAGCATAGCGGTAGGAAGTCAGGCCGCCATTCAGATCGGAGAACAAAACATCGAAATTCTCGCCCCGGACACCGATGTTGTGTGTACCGTGTGTAACGGTAAACGGCGTGACCTTCTTGCTGGGAATGGAACGGACCACAGCGATCACACCCTGTCCAAAGGCGACTTCATGACCCTTCTTTGCCCAGCTGGTGTCCTCCTTCAAACGGAAGCTGATGGTCACTGCATATTCACCGGGGAGCGCAGGGACCATAAACGGCAGCGGGAAGCTGGAACGCTCTTCGGGAGCAACATCAATATTGGTCAGTTCCTGTTGCTGATACAACTTTCCATCACGATGCAGCAGTGCAACGCAGTCGAAAGCATCCGTAGAGGTGAACAGGTTCTTATTCCAGACTTCGAAGCCAGAGTTGTCGATGGAAATGGCGATGTTCTGATAGCAGAACTTGACCTCCTGCATCTTGGGAGAAGGAGCACGGTCACCACCGTAGGCAATGCCGTTTCCGCTGAAATTATAGTCGGTAGGACGCTCACCGAAGTCGCCGCCGTAGGCTTGGAACCACTTGCCGTAGCGGTCTTTTTTCCAGATGGACTGGTCGATGTAATCCCAGATAAAGCCGCCCTGATAGCCGCAGTCCTTCTGGTCGGCAAGTTCCGTGTACTTGTGCAAAGCACCGTTGGAGTTGCCCATAGCATGAGAGTATTCGCACTCGATATAAGGCCGCTTATCGCCCTGTGCCAGATACTCTTTAATGTCCTTGACCGTGCTGTACATATGGCTCTCAATATCGGTGGTTTCGAGGAAGCGGGGATCATTGACCACACCTTCGTAATGCACCAGACGGGTGTCATCAAAGCGGCGGACCATCTCTGCCATCTGGAGCAGGGTCTCACCACCAAACGATTCGTTGCCCAGAGACCAGATCAGAACAGCAGGATGGTTTTTGTCACGCTGGTAAGTGGAATTCATGCGGTCAAACAAGACAGCTTTCCACTCCGGCTTATCATTGGGCAAAACGCCCTCGATGCCGCGAATGCCAGCCTGATGGATGTCCCATGTGCCATGGGATTCCAGATTGTTCTCTGCGATCAGATACAGACCATACTCGTCGCACAGGTCGTACAGTGCATCCTGATTCTGGTAATGGCTGGTGCGGATGGCATTGATGTTGTTCTGCTTCATGGTGATGATATCCCGAAGCAGTTCCTCATGGGTGTGTACGCCCACAGCACGACCCGTAATGGAGCTGAACTCATGACGGTTGGCACCCTTGAACACGATGCGCTTGCCGTTGAGCAGCATCCGATTGTTCTTCAGTTCGAACTTGCGGAAACCGACTTTCTGCCCAGTCACCTCTACCAGATGGCCTGCATCGTCCAGCAGCTCGATTTCCAGTTCATACAGAGCCGGGTCCTCTGCACTCCACAGGTGGGGGTTCTCCACCGCATGGCTGAACAACGCAGAGCCGCCGTTCAGTGCGATTTTTTCGGAGAACACTTCCAGCTCACTGCGGCGCAGGGTCAGACGGGCTGCGCCCTTACCCTCCACCTGCAATGCAACTTCCAGCGTGGAATGAGTAAAATCATCCCCGGCAAACAGCGTTTTGACGGATATATCTTCCAGATGCACGGTGGGGATGGCGTACAGCCACACGCTGCGGAAGATGCCGGAGAAGCGGAAGAAGTCCTGATCTTCGCACCAGCTGGAGGAAGTCCACTTGAACACCTGCACGGCAAGTTTGTTCACGCCCGGCTGGAGATAGGGAGTCAGATCGAATGCGTGTGCGGAGAAGCTGTCCTCGGTGTAACCCACATAAGACCCGTTCAGCCAAAGAGCCATGCCGCTTTCCACACCCTCGAACTCGATGTGGACGGGCTTGCCCTGCATGGATTCCGGCAGCTCGAAGTATTTTACGTAGCTTGCCACCGGATTGAACCACTGCGGGATCTCGCCCGGCTGTACTTCTTCACGGCCATCCCACGGATACTGAACATTCGCGTACTGGGGAATGTCGTAGCCCTCCATCTGGATGTGTGCCGGAACATGAATGTCATCCCAGCCGCTGCAATCGTAATCCGTCTCTTCAAAGCCGGGAATGGCACTGGTGTAGTTCTTTGCGTAGGCGAATTTCCAGATACCGTCCAGCTTCAGCGCCAAAGAAGATGAGCCTGTCCGATATTCTTCGCGGGAAGCGTAAGTACGGAAACTTGCATGAGCATTCAGCACGTTTTCCTTGAAAAAGGTGGGATCTTTTACTTTTGCAAAATCAAATGCAGCCATAGTATTTCCTCATTTACCTTTTATAATTTTATAATATTTCTCCAGCCTCCCCGGAGGAATCGCTGGATTCCTCCGGGGAACAGCAGATGAAGGAGAAATGATAATGGCTTGTTATCAGACTGCTGCACGCAGCTTTTCATTTGCTTCTTCGACCTTCATACGAGAGAGAATGAAGGTGATGATGGCATCCAGAGCAAACGGAATCACAAGATACATGATCTTCAGCATCGAGATGCAGGATTCGGGCTGGACAGCCAGCGCACTATCGAAATGGCTTGCTGCCAGCAGCCAGCCGGTGATGGCAGTACCCAGACCGCCGCCAAGTTTTACGCCCAGAGAAGTGCAGGAGTACATCGTGCCATCCACGCGCTTATGATTCGTCAGCCAAGTATATTCAGAGCAAGCAGCAATCACAGCGTTCATATCGCCCTGCCAAGGACCCTGACCAAGAGCTGCGATTGCAGTAAAGAGCAGCATCAGGGGAACATTACCGCTGCCCATATAACCTGCCACAGCGACCAGTGCACGGGCAACGGTTGCCAGAGTATAGCTCATGACGTTCAGCTTGTACATTCCGCTCCATTTGGCAACCAGCGTCGGGGTGAATACCAGAGCGATGATCAGAGGAATATTGACTGCCCAAGAGAACACGCCAAACAGATTCTGGTTGCCGAGAATGTAGGTTGCATAGTAGGTGCCCATGCTGATCATGGCACCGTAGATCTGCTGCAAAATGTAGGTGACGCAAATCATCATATAATATTTGTTACCAGCAAGCAGCTTTGCAGCCTGAACCAGATTGTACTTTTCGTCCTGCTCGATTTCCTTTTTGTCGGTGGTATCCACCAATTCGCCTTCCGGCAGTTCCTTCACGGAGAAAACGGAGAGGGTGTTGACAAGCAGACCGATGATGGCGTAGATGATTGCAACAGTGCGCCAACCGGCAGCACCACCGCCCAATGCCGTAACAGCACCCAGCGTGATGGACTGGATGAGCAGGCTGGTGGCAAAGGCGAACATAAAACGCCAAGAACCCATCTCGACCTGTTCGGCACTGTTCTTCGTGACGAGAGCAGTCAGTGCAGAGTAAGCAATGTTGTTGGCAGTGTAGAATACAGCGTTCAGCAGAGTATATGCGATCAGGAACCATGCGTACTGTGCAAACTGTCCCAGATTGGTCGGGATGGCGAAAATTGCCACCAGCGTAATGGCACAGCCAATGTAGCCGTACAGCATCCAAGGACGGGCTTTGCCCATCTTAGAATGCGTTTTGTCAATCAAAGAACCAAAGAAAATGTCCGTCACACCGTCCAGCAGTTTGGAAACTGCAATCAGAGTGCCGACAATACCGGGGTTCAGGCCAACGGTGTTGGTCAGATAGATCATGGCGAAGGAGGACAGGAATGCATACACCACGTTGCCCGCAATATCGCCTGAACCATAGCCGACTTTATTATACCACTTTAGATAACGCTTCTCAGTCATTGTGCTTTCTCCCATCTTGCTTGTTTTGTGTGGGCGCGACCAATCTGCTGCGCACTTCAGACTGGAATTCTCATTACGCAAGTTGCCCAAATCTCTTGCGTTTCGTCTGAAAATATTATAGAATCTAATGGAACGAAAAGATATAGACAAGATGGAACAAAATATGCACAAAATCAAAGAGTTTGTGATTTTTTGATAGAACATTTCCCAAATCACTGTAAAATCTCTGAAGATGAGGAGGACGCAGGGATGTATTTCAACTCAGGATATTTGAACAACTCCCGTTTGGATTTCAAAGACTACTCAAAGCCGCTGGTCGTAGGCAGCTGCGGCACTTATCGCTTGAAAAAACGCCCTAAGCTACCTACTTTTTGGGCAAAGGGTCGCAGAGACTATCAAATCCTCTATGTGGCATCTGGTAAAGCACACTTCTGGTTCGATGGTGTTGAGGAAGTGGTGACTTCTGGACACATGGTGCTTTATCAGCCGAAAGAAATCCAGAAGTATGTCTACTATGTAGAAGATCATCCAGAGGTGTTCTGGATTCACTTTACAGGATATGATGTCAAAAACATCCTGAACTATCACGGAATACCCTTGGACAAGCACGTTTTTTACAGCGGCACACTGCCGGATTACAAAATGCTGTTCCGAAAGATCATCCGGGAACTGCAACAATGTGAATATGGCTATGAAGACTATATTGCTTCTCTCTTCAACATCATTCTGCTTTTAGTAAGCAGGCAACAACAGGAAAGCGAGAAAACAACTACAAGCATCCCCGAAGAAATCGAAGCCGCCGTTGCCTACTTCAACGAGAATTATAATACAAAGGTCAGTGTGGACGATTACGCAGAATCGCTGCATATCAGTACGAACTGGTTTATCCGTAATTTTAAGCAGTACATGAAAATAAGCCCTGCACAATACATCCTGTCCCTTCGGATGGTAAATGCCCAGAGCTTATTGGAGAACACCGAATACAATATTGGAGAAATTGCAGAGATCGTAGGGTATGATAACCCACTCTATTTTAGCCGGGTATTCAAGAAAGAGTATGGTGTCAGTCCGGCACAGTACCGAAAGAATCTGGAAGAATCTACTGAAAAATGAGAAAGATTCCTTATAAATAAGGAGAGTAGAACCATGCCGATAAAAAATGCGATCCACAGCCAACAAGTCTACGACCCAACAGATGAATCCATCATGGCAGAGCAGGAACTTTGCATGGAGCGGCTGTAATCGTGATGTGCGTGAGGCTTTCCTCGGTATAAGATTTGTAGAGCCAGGAAGACCGATAGGGCATCTTTTCCAGACCGATTTCACAGAGATAATGCTGCTCTTCTGAGATGTGCTTCTTCTTTTTCATACATTCTTTCGCTTGTATAATGCCGGGCAGATGTTCTTCGGCGGGGCTTCTTCCAAGAAAAATCACTCGTGAAGATTGAAACGGGAGTTTTACGGTACGCAGTGCCAGCAAGCAGATATTGTTTCATATTACGGATCGGATTGCTGTTCTCTGCAAGGCACTTCAGCACAAAGCGGATATGGTCGACGTTTAGCTTCATAAAACGGCTGCGTACCACCTCGGCGGGTTTGTCGTCTCCGGCAATGTGCAGCAGTTTGCGGTTGGTGGCACAGGTGTCCACCAGCAAATCTACGATCTGATAGATAGTATCCTCATCGTCCGGGCAGAGCCGGAGCAGAAGGTCCACCTCCAAAGAATGTGAAAAATATTCTTCGAGCAGTTCGCGATTCTTCATCTTCTCCGATTCGTCGGAAAGGATAAGATTCGTATTATTCATCTCTGTTTTATTCTCTTTCTTCTTAATACTTCGTGATTTTACCGGGTCTTGACAAGCGATTTTAGAGCCACAAGAATCGTCATTATCACGATTCTTGACACTCTCCTTTGAAGATTCTGCCGAAAAGTTTTTCACATACACCAAACATGGCTTTCCTTGCCCTCGACGTTTTCGTTCAATCAAACCAAATTTTTCAAGCTCCCGGAGCAGTCGGGTCGCTTTGTTGTCTGCGCAACGCAAAGTCCTCTTGACATCCTCAATCGTGAAGATGATGAACACTCGCCCTTTTTTGTCAAACCATTCGTTTTTAACAGAAAGGCTCATACGGTCAAGAAGGATGCCGTACAGAGTTTTGGCATCGGTTGACAGATCTTGAAACCGCTGCTCCTGAAAAAGAGCCTTTGGAATGCGGAAGAACGAAAAGAGTTCTCCGGCCTGTCCGTAAAAATAGTCAAGGGTCATACAATTCCGTCAAGAATGAAAAAACAACGATGATTCATTGACATGGCTAACAAATCCTCCTTATAGATAATTCGTGCAAACAAAAAGCGCAACTTCGATTGATGAAAATCGAAATTGCGCGATGTAACTTAGCCGGGGGAGAAAGGTCATTTGTCAGGTTCATTTGACCACAATTTTGACCCCCGAATCCGGGCAGGGGAGAAATGCTCGTCCGGACAGTTTCTTCTTTACAATGTAGTTCAATGTGGTATACTGAACGCAACAACTCAGAATTTATATATAAAGGAGAATATTGATGAAACTGTTTTTATGTTCGCACTTTTCAAGTGTAGGAAGTCTGATAAAGGAAGAAATTGATAACAAGAAAGTCGCATTTATTCCCACAGCTTCGCTGCGTGAAGGCTATACCGGTTATGTCGGCTCGGCTCGAAAGCTATTCAATAAACTGGGAGCAGCCGTAACTGAAATTGATATTTCAACGGAGGCTTATTCAACGATACAGTCTGTTTTTGAAGATGCGGATGTGATATATTTTACCGGCGGAAATTCTTTTTTCCTTATAGACCAGCTCCGTAAAACGGGAACGGATGAGCTGTTGAAGAAAGAATTGGCAAAGGGAAAACTGATGATTGGTGAATCGGCAGGTGCGATTATATGCGCTCCAAGCATCCAATATATCGAGCAAATGGATGAAAAGCCGGAGGACTACTCACAAGAAGATGATGCAGGGCTTGATTTGATTGATTTCTATGTTCTTCCGCATTATCTTACAGCACCATTTAAGAAAGTTACCGAGAAAATAATGACTGAGTTTTCGGATTTGAATCTATGCCCAATTAACAACCGTCAGGGAATTGTAATTGATGGTGAAGGTTCAAAGGTTATTTGCAAAGACTAATTTGAAAATTCCAGTTTGCGCACTTGTTCCTGACAAGAGGCAGATCATAAAAATACATAAAAGGAGACGCTTTACGATGGAATTCAAACGCTTTGGCAGTAAGATCATTGTCCGCATCGATAAGGACGAGGAGATCCTTGAAAAAGTAAAGGAGCTTGCGCTGAAGGAAAACATCCGCCTCGCCGCCGTTCAGGCACTGGGCGCCACCAACAGCTTTACGGTGGGCGTGTACAATGTGGCGGAAAAGAAATACTACGCCAACACCTTCAGCGGCAGCTTTGAGATCGTTTCCCTGACCGGCACCATCAACACCATGAACGGTGAATTTTACACCCACCTGCACATGAGCGCCGGGAACGACAAGGGCGAGGTGTTCGGCGGACATCTGAACCGGGCAGTGGTCAGCGCCACCTGCGAGATGGTGGTCGATGTTCTGGACGGAACGGTAGACCGTGCGTATGACCCTGTTACCGGGCTGAACCTGTTTCAATTCCAGTCTGATAAAGAGAATGTTTAAGGATGGGCTGCCGGTGGATGCCGACATAGGAACCACCGCGGAAAACGGGCAGCTTTGAAAAAGCTTTGAGGGAAAGTGAAATGAAGATTCGGAAAGCAGAGGAAAAAGATATTCCAAAACTCCTTGCCCTGCTGGGGCAGGTATTGCAGATCCATGCAGAGATCCGCCCGGATATTTTTATTCCCGACACCACCAAATACACCGTCTGTGAACTGGCAGAGCTTCTGAAGCAGGAGGAGAAACCCATCTACGTTGCCGTAGACGAGGATGATGTGTGCAGAGGCTATGCCTTCTGTCAGATGCAGGAGCAGCCTTTTTCCACCAACATGGTGCCCTTCAAGTCGTTGTTTATTGATGACCTTTGCGTTGACCGGCAGGCACGGGGGCAGCATATCGGTGAAAGTCTGTTTGAATATGTGAAGCAGCAGGCAAAAGAACTGGGCTGCTATGAAGTGACTCTGAACGTCTGGGCAGGAAATACCCCGGCAGAGCACTTCTACGAAAAGATGGGCATGAAAACAAAGGAACGGCAGATGGAGTACATCCTGTGAATCGGGTGAGAGCAAAAACGCGATGTGAAAAAGGAGAAACCGCATGACATACACAAAACAGACCCTCCAGCAGGATCTTGCTGCCATGGGGCTGACTGGCACTGAGACCATTCTCATCCACTCCTCCATGAAGTCCATTGGTGCTGTCGAGGGCGGTGCAGACACGGTTCTGGACGCGCTGATGGAGTTCTTTGCGGAGGGTCTGCTGTTGCTGCCCACCCACACATGGCAGTTCATCGATCAGGACCACCCGGTGTTCGATGTCCGCCGCAGTCCCTGCTGCGTGGGCATCCTGCCGGAACTGTTCCGGCAGCGGCCCGGGGTAGTGCGTTCTCTTCATCCTACGCACAGCATCGCGGCCTGCGGCAGGGGCGCAGCAGAATATCTGGCAGGGGAACTGGAAAACAACACCCCCTGCACCCCCGGTGGCTGCTACGACCGTCTACGGGCGGTCGGCGGAAAGATCCTGCTGCTGGGCGTCAGCCATGCCCGGAACACCTTCCTTCACAGCGTGGAGGAGGTGCTGAACGTCCCCAACCGGCTTACCGACAAGCCCTTGCAGCTCACTGTGGTGGATGAAGCCGGGGCAGAGCACGCCGTTTATATGCGCCGCCACTACAATGCGCAGCAGCCCCACATCTCGGAGGATTTCGTCAAGCTGGAGCAGGCGTATCTGGACTGTGGCGCAGCGAAAAACACAAAATTTGGCGACGCGGCGTGCATCTTGTGCGACGCGAACGAGCTTTTCCGAGTGACACGGCACGTCCTTGCCCCTGCCCCGGAGGCGTTTATCACCGAGCCGGTGATCCCGGCGCAGCGCTGGAAGGAGCTGTGCACGGAAACACGATAAGAGACAGGATCCCGACAAGAGAAAGAGGAGAACAGAATGCAGACATACAGCCGCAGACCTTCTGCTGTCAGCCGCTTTGAGCTTAGCGCAGCAGCACTTCATATCATTGCCATGGCATTGATGCTGATGGATCACCTCTGGGCGACCCTTCTGCCGGCGCAGGACTGGCTGACCTGTGCCGGGCGGCTGGCGTTTCCCATCTTTGCATTTATGGCGGTAGAAGGCTACTTTTACACCCGAAACCTGAAGCGTTATGCCCTGCGGCTGCTGCTGTTTGCACTGCTTTCGGAAGTGCCCTTTGACCTGATGTATGGCGGGACATGGTTCTACCCGGTGCACCAGAACGTGATCTGGACGCTGCTGCTGGGGCTTTTGGGTGTGCATCTGATGGAAACGGTGCGCAAAAAGCAAAAGCTCTGGGTCTCACTGCCGGTGTGTGCCGTAGTAGTGGCAGCGGGAGCGCTGCTGGGAACGCTGGGTATGACGGATTACTACGGCGCTGGCGTGCTGACGGTGTTCGCCTTCTACCTCTTCCGGGGCCGGAAATGGTGGTGCCTGCTGGGACAGGCGTTGACCCTGTACTGGATCAATGTGGAGCTTCTGGGCGGGTTGATGTACCCCATCCGGCTGTTCGGCATGGAGTTTGAGCTTTGCCAGCAGGGGTTTGCGCTGCTGGCGCTGGTGCCCATCTGGCTGTATCGCGGGCGGCAGGGCTGCCACAGCAAACCATTCCAGTATGCCTGCTATGCCTTTTACCCTGTGCACATGCTGGTGCTTGTGCTGGCGCTGAATTTCGTGAACCGATAGACATCGCCAGAAGCCCATGAACGTCTCCATGATCACAGTGGAAGCCGCCACCCTTCATCAAAGTGCAACAAATATTTGACATTTCTGCACGGCTGCGGTATGCTATGCAGTGGCAATAAAAAGAGAATCATCAGAATGCTGGAGGGGCCTTATGCTGAGAGGGTTCACACCCGACTCCCTGCACCTGATCCGGATAATACCGGCGTAGGAAATGCATTTCTGCTGCTTGATACAGTGGGCCGTTGGACTCGCTGGCAAGGGGGATGCTTTCCGGACGAAAAGCATCCCTTTTATTTTGCACAAACAAAAAAGAAGGAAAGACTATGAAAACTGAAAACTGCTGTACCGGCTGCAACCGTCCGGACCTGCCCTGGGCAGGCCGTGGCACGGAACTGCCCATTGCAGGCTGCCGCTTTACCCTGTACCCGATGTCGGATAAATACATCGAGATCATTCTGGGCGCGCTGGAAAAGACGGACACCTCCGCCGTGTGGAGCGAGACGGATGCCCTTTCGACGGTCTACCGCGGCAAGCTGCCCTATGTGGCAGACGCTGTACAGGCCCTGTTCCTGAACGCTTACCGCCCCGGCGTCCACATGGCGCTGGAAGGACAGTTCTCCAAGGGCTGCCCGGGGGACGTGTCCGGGGATACGGTGCTGAATCGTGAGGGCGAAGCCCCCAATGCAGAGCTGGTGAAGGACATCCACTTCCCGGTCCACTGCAAGCTGGCTCTGTATCCGCTGGGCGATGCCCAGTATATCGACGAGATCGCCAAGGTGTGGTATATGGCACAGGAGGAGGGCCTGAACCCCAAGACCATTCACTACGCTACCCGCATTGACGGCGACGTGCAGGATGTGTTCACCTACCTGACCCATGTGTGTGAGCGGATGGAGAATGCCCCGGCAGTCCACCACTATGTCCTGCACTTTACCATGAACTGCAACAGCCCGACGGAGGAAAACTAAAATGAATACGAAGAATTGGAAACTGAAAGATGTTCTGTTGATCGCCATCAGCGCCGTGTTGTTTGGCGTGGTCTACCTTGGCTGCACCTACATCGGCGGCGTCCTGTACGGGATGCTGACCCCGTTCGGCATGGCCTCTCTGGGCTATGAGCCGTTCTACGGCATCTACTTCATGGCAGGTGCATTCGGCATCTATGTCATGCGCAAACCCGGCACCGGCCTCATCGCGGAGCTGCTGGCGGCTGTGCTGGAGTGCCTGTACGGCAACTATTTCGGACCCATCATCATCCTGTCCGGTCTGGTACAGGGCCTTGGCTTTGAGCTTATCATTGCGCTGAAACGCTACAAAAAGTTTGACCGGATGACCATGATCCAAGGCGCAGTCATCTGCTCTGTCCTCACCCTGATCTACAACCTGTTCATCAGCGGCTACAGCAAGATCGCGGTTCCCGTGCTGGCCATCATGCTGGTGGTGCGGATCATCAGCGCCATCGTCTTTGATGGCTTCATCACCCCGATGCTGGCCGATGGCCTCGTCAAGGCAGGCGTCCTGAAGGGCTATGCTGTGGCACAGGGGCAGGACATGGATCTGGAGGACTAAGGAATGTCGGCTGATCTCGCGCTGGAGCTGGAAGATGTCGTGTTCCGCTATCAGGAAAAAGGCAGGCGCAACATTCTGGATCATACCAGCCTGACCATTCCGGCTGGGACGCTTACAGTCCTGATGGGCGGCAGCGGCTGCGGAAAAAGCACGCTGGCTGCGGTGGCCGCAGGACTCTACCCTGAGAACGGCGGCTTTTTGGAAAGCGGCATCATCCGGCTGTACGGGCAGGATCTAAAGACACTGGATCCCCAGAAGCGCGCCGCCTACCTGACGGTGCTGTTCCAGAATCCCGACTTGCAGTTCTGCATGAATACCCTGCGGGAGGAGATGCGCTTCTGTCTGGAAAACATCTGTATCCCTGCCGGGAAGATGGATGAACGAATCGAACAGGCCGCCGCAGAGCTTGGCATCGTGCCGCTGCTGGATCAGCCCCTTTCGACCCTGTCCGGCGGCGAAAAACAGAAAGCGGCCCTCTCCTGCCTCTATGTCATGGAGAGCCGCTGCATCCTGCTGGACGAAAGCTTTGCAAATCTGGACCACGAGGCGGCGATCCAGCTGCTGGAGATGCTGCTCAGAATGAAAGCCTCCGGCCGGACCATTCTGGCCATTGACCATAGGGCAGACCTCTGGCTGGAGGCTGCGGATGAGATCATCCTGCTGGAAGAGGGCGGCAGAGTGGCCGCCCGGAGCATCAACTGCAAGAATCTGCCGGAGCACCGCGCAGATTTTGAGCGGCTTGGCCTGTTTTACCCGGGTTCCCGGTCGGAACGGACTGTGGCCCGCCCGGCAGAGGGCAAACCGCTGCTGCAGTTCCGGGGAGTCAGCATCCGCAAGGGGCTGCCCATCCGGCGCAAGTGGGGCCGACCGGTGTACGATGCTCCCTTTTTGGTGCAGAATACGGATGCGGATTTCCCGGCGGGCTGTATGACCGCTGTTCTTGGCCCCAGCGGCACCGGAAAGACCACCACGTTTCTCTCGGTGCTCAGGCAGCACCCCTACACGGGACAGATCTTGTTTCAGGGGCGGGACATTGAAAAAATGAAGCTCAAAGAGCTGTATCGCCATATTGGCATCGTTTTCCAGAACCCTGCGAACCAATTCGTCACCCAGAATGTGGAGGACGAGGTCTGTGTGGGGCTGCGACTCTGGGAGCCGGGCCTCTCCGACGAAGCCTGCCGCCAGCGTGCCGAGGAACTGCTGGACCGCTACGGCCTGAAACGGCAGCGGCGCTATTCGCCCTATATGCTCAGTCAGGGCCAGCAGCGGCGGCTGGCTGTCCTCTCGGTGTTGGCAGGCGGACAGGAGCTGCTCTTACTGGATGAACCTACCTATGGTCAGGATTCCCGCTCGGTGAACGCGATCATGGAGCATCTGCGGGAGAAAGTGGAGCTGGAGGGACTGACGGTGATCTTCATCACCCACGATACCGAGCTGGCTGCGGCTTGGGCCGATAAAATCTACCGGCTGGAAGACACCATGCTGGTGGAAAAAACCGCCGGGGAGGTGCTGTAAATGCTGGAACGCTGGAATCCTACCGTAAAAGCATTTACGGTGCTGGTCTGTGTCATTCTGCTCTCATTCGAGTATCTGGTCAGCCTGAACCTGCTGGTACTGGCCGTCTGCCTGCTGCTGTTGGTGTTCTGCTCCCGGGTAAGCCTGAAAAAGATCGGTGTCATCCTGCTTCCTGCCTGCGTCGCGGCATTTGGCTTGTTTGTAATGGGTCTTTACTATGCCCGGGGCGGCAGCACGCAGACCGTAGATATGAGCAGTCTGTCGGCCATGCCTTACAGCGTGCGTGCGGCAATGTCCCAGAACCTGTATACGGCATTGCAGCTGGCGACCCGTCTGCTGGCCTATGCGGGGCTGGGCATCCTGTTCGCGCTTTCCACCGAGGGCGATTTCTTTATTGCGAGCCTGCTCCACCAGTGCCACCTCCCGCCTAAGTTTGCCTATGGCATCTTGGCGGCGTTCCACCTGATGCCGGGAATGGCGCGGGAGTATGCGCAGGTGCGCACTGCTTTTGCGGTGCGTGGTCTGAAAATGGGGCCGCTCTCCATGAAGCCGGTCTTCACGATGCTGGTCAACAGCGTCCGATGGTCGGAGTCCATCGCCATGGCCATGGAGTCCAAGGGCTTCTGCGGGGAGGCACCGCGTACCTATTATACAGTGCCCCGGGTGCACTGGTACGACTTGGCCGCTGCTGCGCTTATGGTGGGCGGCGTGGTGCTTGGAATGCTGTTTCTAAAGCTCTGAGGTGGGTTTCCATCAACACCGGATAGTGTGGAGCCAAGGAAAGCCGCTGGTAAAGCGGCCAAAGGCACTGGGAGATATCCGTGGCGTGTCCTATATTTATGGGATGTTTAATAGGTTTGGTCTGATCGAGGTGCCAGTGAAACAGGACGAGCCAAGAAGCGATCCGACCAGTTGACCAACAAAAACCAATATTGTGCTAATAGAACACTGCTTCAGCACTTTAGGTAAGCTGCCAAAATCCATAAAATATAATTATACGATAAAATATACTCAATACATCAAAAGATAAATCGTTTCTTAGAGAGGAATAAAACACATGAAAAAAGCACTGATTACTGGCATCACCGGTCAGGACGGTTCCTATCTGGCAGAGTTTCTGCTGGAGAAGGGCTATGAGGTCCACGGCATTGTCCGCCGCGCTTCCATCTCCAACACCGCTCGTATCGACCATTTGATCGAGAAGAACGCTATCACTCTGCACGACGGCGACCTGTCCGATTCCTCCGGCCTGATCCGTCTGGTGGGCGAGATCAAGCCCGATGAGATCTACAATCTGGCTGCACAGAGCCATGTTCAGGTCTCCTTTGATGCTCCTGAGTACTCCGGCGATGTGGACGCACTGGGCGTTCTGCGCGTGCTGGAGGCTGTCCGCGTCTGCGGCCTGACCAAGACCTGCAAGGTGTATCAGGCTTCCACCTCCGAGCTGTACGGCAAGGTCGAGGAAGTCCCCCAGCGCGAGACCACCCCGTTCCATCCCTATTCTCCGTATGCTGTGGCCAAGCAGTACGGCTTTTGGATGGTCAAGGAGTACCGCGATGCTTACGGGATGTTCGCTGTCAACGGCATCCTGTTCAACCATGAGTCTGAGCGCCGTGGCGAGAACTTTGTCACCCGTAAGATCACGCTGGCAGCCGGTCGTATCGCCGAGGGTCTGCAGGATCATCTGGAGCTGGGCAACATGGATTCTCTGCGTGACTGGGGCTACGCCAAGGATTATGTCGAGTGCATGTGGCTGATCATGCAGCAGGAGAAACCGGACGACTTCGTCATTGCTACCGGCGTGCAGCACACCGTCCGCGACTTCACTGAGAAGGCTTTCGCAGCCAACGGCATCACCATCCGCTGGGAGGGCACCGGCATCGACGAGAAGGGCTATGATGCAGCTACCGGTAAGATGCTGGTCTGCGTGAATCCTCAGTGGTTCCGCCCCACCGATGTGGACAACCTGTGGGGCGACCCCACCAAGGCAAAGACCGTTCTGGGCTGGAATCCGCAGTCCACGACTTACGAGCAGCTGGTGGAGATCATGGCCAAGCACGACCGTGAGCGTGCAAAGCGCGAAAAGGCACTCAAGGCAGTTCTGTAATTTGGAAAGAAGGCAATTCTGTTATGATGGAAAAGAATGCTAAGATTTATGTCGCAGGTCATCGCGGCATGGTGGGCTCTGCAATCGTTCGTGAGTTGCAGCGTCAGGGCTACACCAATATCATCACCCGCACCCACAAGGAGCTGGACCTGACCCGTCAGGATGCTGTGGAAGAGTTCTTCGCACAGGAGAAGCCGGAGTATGTGTTCCTCGCTGCTGCCAAGGTCGGCGGCATCGTAGCCAATCAGGAAGCACTGGCTGATTTTATGTATGACAACATGACGCTGGAGATGAACGCCATCCACTCGGCTTGGAAGAACGGCTGCAAGAAGCTGGAGTTCCTCGGCTCCTCCTGCATCTACCCCCGCATGGCACCGCAGCCCATGAAGGAAAACTGCCTGCTGACCAGCGAGCTGGAAAAGACCAACGAGGCCTATGCACTGGCGAAGATCTCCGGTCTGAAGTACTGCGAGTTCCTGAACCGTCAGTACGGCACTGACTACATCAGCGTCATGCCCACCAACCTCTATGGCCCCAACGACAACTACCACCCCACCCACAGCCATGTGGTCCCGGCACTGATCCGCCGCTTCCACGAGGCCAAGGAGCAGAATCTGCCCAGTGTTACCTGCTGGGGCGATGGCTCTCCGCTGCGTGAGTTCCTGTATGTGGACGATCTGGCAAACCTGTGCGTTTTCCTGATGAACAACTACTCCGGCAACGAGACCGTCAACGCTGGCACCGGCAAGGAGCTGACCATCAAGGAGCTGACCGAGCTGGTCGCTAAGGTCGTGGGCTACACCGGCGAGATCAAGTGGGATACCACCAAGCCCAACGGCACGCCCCGCAAGCTGCTGGATGTGTCCAAGGCCACCAATCTGGGCTGGACCTACAAGACCGAGCTGGAAGACGGCCTGCGCCTGTCCTATGAGGACTTCCTGAACAACCCGATGCGTGCAGAGCGCTAAACGCTGAATCTTAAAGAAACGATTTGAAAAGGTCGTGTGTCCGTGCAGGGCCACGGCCTTTTTTGCTAGATGACAGGAGAAAAATATGAATCTGGTGTTATTGTCCGGCGGTTCCGGCCAGCGTCTGTGGCCGCTTTCCAATGATATTCGTTCCAAGCAGTTCATCAAAATCTTCCATCGGGAAGACGGCGAACTGGAATCCATGGTGCAGCGTGTCTACCGTCAGATCAAGGCGGTCGATACCGATGCAACCGTCACCATTGCTACCTCCAAATCGCAGGTTTCGGCCATCCACAATCAGCTGGGCGAGGAAGTGGGCATCAGCGTGGAGCCTTGCCGCCGGGATACCTTCCCGGCCATCGCTCTGGCCGCAGCTTACCTGAAGGATGTGCAGGGCGTCGGCGAGGAAGAATCTGTGGTCGTCTGCCCGGTAGACCCCTATGTGGAGAACGACTACTTTGAGGCGCTGAAAGCACTGGGCGACCGTGCCGCTGTCAGCAGCGCAAATCTGGTCCTGATGGGCATTGAGCCGACCTACCCCAGCGAGAAATACGGCTACATCATCCCCATCGGCAAAGAGCGGGTCAGCAAGGTGTCCATGTTCAAGGAAAAGCCGACGCAGGAAGTGGCAAAGGCCTACATTGCAAAGGGTGCGCTCTGGAACGGCGGCGTGTTCGCCTTCAAGCTGGGCTATGTGCTGAACCGTGCCCATGAGCTGATCGATTTCGTGGACTATGAGGACCTGTTCAATAAATACGATACCCTGAACAAGATCAGCTTCGACTATGCTGTGGTGGAGCACGAGCCGGAGATCGAGGTCATGCGCTTTGCAGGCACTTGGAAAGACCTTGGCACTTGGAATACTCTGACCGAGGCAATGGACAGCCACGCGGTGGGCGAGGCACTGTTTAACGAGAAGTGCGAGAATGTCCATGTGGTCAACGAGCTGGATGTGCCCATCCTCTGCATGGGTCTGAAGGATGTGGTAGTCTCTGCCAGCCCGGAAGGCATTCTGGTCTCGGATAAGGAGCAGTCCAGCTACATCAAGCCCTACGTCAACACGCTTGACCATCGTGTCATGTTCGCCGAGAAATCGTGGGGCAGCTTTAAGGTCATCGACATCGACAAGGCTTCCATGACCATCAAGGTGACTTTGAATGCAGGCCATCAGATGAACTACCACAGCCACCAGCACCGGGATGAGGTCTGGACGGTCATTGCAGGCAAGGGCAAGACCATTGTGGACGGCATGGAGCAGAATGTGAAGGCGGGCGACGTCATCACCATGTCCGCAGGCTGCCGCCATACCGTGATTGCCGAGACTGAGCTGAAGCTCATCGAAGTGCAGCTGGGTGAAGCCATCGATGTCCACGACAAGCAAAAGTTCGAGCTGGAATATTGAGACATCGCAGGAGGCAGTTATGCAAAACAAGAACAAGCCTCTTTTGCTCCGACCGTCCGGCAAGGATTATCTCTGGGGCGGCAGTCGTTTGAACGATGAATTTGAAAAAAACATCGACCTGACCCCGCTGGCAGAGACGTGGGAGTGCTCCACCCACCCCGATGGCCCCAGCTATGTGGTGGGCGGCGCCTTTGATGGGCAGGAGCTGGCAGAGGTGCTGAGAGCGCACCCGGAGTATCTGGGGGAGCGCCACAAGGGCGAGAACACGCTGCCGATCCTCATCAAATTCATCGATGCCAAGAAAGATTTGTCGGTGCAGGTGCATCCCACCGATGCCTACGCACAGGAGCACGAAAACGGCCAGCTGGGCAAGACCGAGATGTGGTATGTGCTGGACGCCAGCAAGGACGCAAAGCTCGTGTATGGCCTGAAACGGGAACGTACCGAACAGCAGATGCGGGACGCTATCGCCAAAGGAACCCTGATGAAGGACTTGCAGTGGGTTCCGGTCAAGAAGGACGACCTGTTTTTTATTGAAGCAGGTACTATCCATGCCATCGGTGCGGGTGCATTGGTGGCCGAAATTCAGGAAAACTCCAACCTGACCTACCGCCTGTACGATTATGACCGTGTGGGCAAGGACGGCAAAAAGCGGGAACTGCACATCGACAAGGCGCTGGATGTAGCGAACCTGAAGAGCAGCGCAGAGCCGAAGCAGCCCCTTCGGGTGCTGAAATACCGGCAGGGCATTGCCTCTGAGCTGCTGACCCGCTGCAAGTATTTTGAAGTGTACCGGATGATCGTCAACACCGAGCGGCGGCAGAAGGTGCACTACCGGGCAGATGAGATCGCCTTCCGGGTGCTGCTCTGCGTCAACGGCTGCGGCACGATCTCCTATGAGGGCGGCAATCTTCCGTTCTATAAGGGAGACTGCATCTTTGTCCCGGCGGATTCCGAGGTGCTGACCATCCACGGGCAGGCACAATTTCTGGATGTGAGAGGGTAAACGATATGGATATGAAAAAGGAATACGAACGCTGGCTGGCGAATGCCACCGCCGATGCCGACGTAGTGGCAGAGCTGAAAACGCTGGACGATGCCAAAATCGAAGACGCATTCTATCGTGACCTCGCCTTTGGCACGGGCGGTCTGCGCGGCGTCATCGGCGCAGGCACCAACCGGATGAACGTCTATACCGTGGCAAAGGCCTCTCAGGGTCTGGCGGACTATTTGAAGAAGAATTTTGAAACGCCGTCTGTGGCCATCGGTTACGACAGCCGCATCAAGAGCGATGTGTTTGCAAAGGTGGCTGCGGGTGTGTTCGCGGCCAACGGCGTCAAGGTCAACATCTGGCCTGTCCTGATGCCGGTGCCAACAGTATCTTTTGCGACCCGCTATCTGCACACTTCTGCCGGTGTCATGGTGACGGCGTCCCACAACCCCAGCAAGTACAACGGCTATAAGGTCTACGGCGCGGACGGCTGCCAGATCACCACCGAGGCCGCAGCAGAAATTCTGGCTGAGATCGAGAAGCTGGACATCTTTGCCGACGTCAAGACCGGTGATTTTGAAGCAGGTGTGGCAGACGGCAGCATCCAGTACATCCCGGATGAGGTCTACACCGCCTTCGTGGAGCAGGTCAAGAGCCAGTCTGTTCTGTTCGGCGAGACCGTCAATAAGGATGTCGCCATCGTGTACAGCCCGCTGAACGGCACCGGTCTGAAGCCTGTGACCCGCACCCTGAAGGAGATGGGCTACACCAACATCACGGTGGTCAAGGAGCAGGAGCAGCCGGACGGGAAATTCCCGACCTGCCCGTACCCCAACCCGGAGATTAAGGAAGCCATGGCACTGGGCATGGAGTATGCCAAAAAGTGCAACGCCGACCTGCTGCTGGCGACTGACCCCGACTGTGACCGTGTGGGTATCGCCGTCAAGAACAAGGCAGGGGAGTACGAGCTGCTGACCGGCAACCAGACGGGTATACTGCTGCTGGACTACGTTTGCAGCCAGCGCGTCAAGCACGGTAAGATGCCTGCTGACCCGGTCATGGTCAAGACCATCGTCACCATGGACATGGGCGAGCAAATTGCTGCCCATTACGGCCTGCGCACCATCAACGTGCTGACCGGTTTCAAGTTCATCGGGGAGCAGATCGGCAAGCTGGAACAGCAGGGAAAGGCAGACAGCTATGTGTTCGGCTTTGAGGAGAGCTATGGCTACCTGACCGGCTCCTACGTCCGGGACAAGGACGGCGTGGACGGCGCGTACATGATCTGCGAGATGTTCAGCTACTATGCCACCAAGGGCATCAGCCTGCTGGACAAGCTGGAGGAGCTGTACAAGACCTACGGCTACTGCCTGAACACCCTGCACAGCTATGAGTTCGACGGCAGCGCCGGTTTTGCCAAGATGCAGAGCATCATGCAGGCATTCCGGGGCGGCATCAAGGAGTTCGGTGGCAGGAAGGTCGTGAAGCTGCTGGACTACGCACCGGGTCTGGACGGCCTGCCCAAGTCCGACGTGCTCAAGTTCCTGCTGGAAGACAACTGCTCCATCGTGGTGCGCCCCTCGGGCACCGAGCCGAAGCTCAAGACCTATATCTCGGTCAGTGCGGAGAATAAGGAAGCCGCCGAGAAGGTGGAGGCAGAGATCGCCAAGAGCGCGGAAGCATACCTGAAATAAAATCGGCGGTACGGCGCAAAGCCTTCTGCCCCGACAGACAGCAGCACCCCGGCCTCCCTTAAAAAGGGAAAGCCGGGGTGCTGTTGTATCGGCCCGGTCAGCCGTCCATCCGGCGCTCGACGAAATCATCCACCATCTTGTCCAGCTGGCTCACGGCGTGCTCGGCGCCCTTCGCCAGCTTGCGGGCGGTGCGGCGCATCTGGCGCTGGCTGGTGTTGGTGGCCATGACGCCGGCAGCACCCAGTGCGGCCCCGGCGGCCATACCGAGCAGGAGCGGGGCGGTGGAGCTTGCGTGTTCGTTTTTCATGGGAGAAACTCCTTTCGAATCGGAAATTTTGGGCGGTGAGGCTAGTATTTCCGCCAAAGGATTCACTATACGCTTTTTTTGTGCAGGAAAATGTGGTATACTGTATCATATTCTGATAAACTGGGCTGGCTGTGGGCTGGCCCGGCTTATGGGAAAAGGCATATCCTGCGAAGGAGGTTTCTTTTTTGCTGAAGATAACAGAACCGAAAAAAGTTCTCTGTATCCACGACCTTTCCGGCGTGGGGCGCTGTAGTCTGGCGGTCATCCTGCCGGTGCTCAGCGTCATGGGCATCCAGCCGGTGGCCCTGCCCACGGTGATGCTCTCCACCCACACCGGCGGCTTTGGCGCTCCGGCTCGTCTGGACGGCTGCGCCTACGGGGAGGCCGCGCTGGAGCATTACCGGGAGCTGGGGCTGAGCTTTGACTGCATCTACACCGGCTACCTCGGGGGCGAGGCGCAGGCCGCGCTGGCTGAGAAGGCCTTCGACCTCTGGCCCTCGGCCTACAAGGTGGTAGACCCCGTGATGGGGGATAACGGCAGGGCCTACACCACCGTCACCCCGGCCTTCATCGACCGGATGCGGCAGCTCTGCCGCCGGGCTGACCTTATTCTGCCCAACGCCACCGAGGCCGGGCTGCTGCTGGAAAAGCCCCTGCCCGACCCGCTGGACGAGGCGGGCGCACAGGCGCTGGCCGACGAGCTGGCGGCGGCGCTGGCCCCCAACGTGGTGGTCACGGGCTTACAGCTGGACAAGTACATTGCCTGCGCCGGTGCGGGCCGCGAACGCTTCGTGGTCAAAAAGCTGCACATCGCCCGCAATTTCCCCGGCACGGGCGACCTCTACGGCGCGGTGCTCATCGGCTCGCTCATTCAGGGCAACGCCCTGAGCGCGGCGGCAGACAATGCAGCGGAATTTGTGGCGCTGGCCATCCAGAAGACGCCCTATGATCAGGACACCCGCTTCGGCGTCTGGTTCGAGCCTCTGCTGCCCCGGCTGTGCCCGCTGCGGGAAGAGTGAGGCGGCGGATATGAGCGATAAACCGACCCTGAACATCGTGCTGGTGGAGCCGCGCATCCCGCAGAACACCGGCAACGTGGCCCGCACCTGCGCCTGCACGGCCTGCCGCCTCCATCTGGTGGGGCCGATGGGCTTTGCCATCGACGACCGGAAGCTCAAGCACGCCGGGCTGGACTACTGGCACTATCTGGACATCAGCTATTATGATGGTCTGGACGACTTCTTCGCCCGGAACGCCGGGCCGTTCTACTACTTTACGACCAAAGCGCCCCAGCGCTACACCGACGTCGCCTACCCGGACGGGGCCTACCTCGTGTTTGGCCGGGAGGACGCCGGGCTGCCGGAAGCGCTGCTGGCAGCCAATCAGGAGCACTGCATCCGGATGCCCATGCGGGACACCTGCCGCAGCCTGAACCTGTCCAACAGCGTCGCTGTGGGTGTGTACGAGGTGCTGCGCCAGTGGGATTTTCCGGAGCTGCTGGACCACGGCCATCTGCGAGACTATGAATGGAAATGAGGGATACTATGAGCAAAATTGCGATTCTGACCGACTCCTCCTGCGACATCCCGCAGGAGCTGGCCGAAAAATACGGCATCGACATCATGGGCTTCCATATCCTGCTGGACGACGAGGATATTGTGGAGCGCGAGAAATACACCCCCGAGGAGTTCTACGACAAGATGCGGGCCGCTAAGGGCATCCCCTCCACGGCTGCCATCACCCCCATCCAGTTCTGTGAAAAATACTGCCAGTATGTGGACGAGGGCTACACCGACGTCATCCATGTGCCCATCAACCGCTCCGGCTCCTCCACCTACAACAACGCCGTCATGGCGCAGGGGATGCTGCGGGAGGAGCGCCCGGAGCACCACCTGAACATCCACCTGCTGGACCCCCACACCTACTCGATGGTGTTCGGCTGGTATGTCTGCGAGATGGCCCGCAAGCTGCAGAACGGCGCAGAGCTCCGCCACGTCATCGGCGAGTTTGAGGCACAGATGAACAAGATGGAGGTCATCCTCGGACCCTACAGCCTCAAGCAGATGAAGAAGAGCGGCCGCATCTCCGCCGCTGCCGCCGTCATGGGCGAGCTGATGGGCATCCGCCCCATCATCACCCTCATCGACGGCAAGACCAAGGTGGAGAGCAAGGTGCGCGGCGACGACAAGGTCGTTCCCGCCATGATCGACCTGTGCAAAAAGCGCACCGAGGGCGTGGAGGACTTCGACTATATGATCGGCCACACCTCCATCCCGCAGGCCGTGGAGCTGGAAAAGGCCTGCCGCAGGGCGTTCGGCAAAGCCCCCCTCACCACCTTTAATCTGGGCGGCGTCGTCTCGGCCAACACCGGCCCCGACACCCTTGCGCTGGTCTATGTGGGCAAGCCCCGGGGCTGAACCCCGCTGGAAGACTGCTGCTGTGCGGCAGTCTTTTTTCGTGCAGCCGTTGCATCCCGGCCCAAACTATGATATAATTACTTGAGTTGTGCCTGCGGGCACGGTGTCTCAAAGAGCAACTTAGGATTTTAGGCTCCCCGGCGTGTCTCGAACCATGCCGGGCCAAACCCACAGGGGCTGGCGGTCCCTGCGCGGTCAAAATCAAACCGCTGGAGTTATAGTATGAAGAATCAGAATCTTTCTGTCCGTAAACTGGCCCGCTGCGGCATGGTCGCAGCCCTCTACGTCGTGCTCTGCATGGCGCTGCAGCCGTTCTCTTACGGCGCGGTGCAGGTGCGTGTGGCCGAGGCCCTCTGCCTGCTGCCGGTGTTCGGCGCAGAGTACATCTTCGGCGTGGTGCTGGGCTGCTTCCTCGCAAACCTGCTCGGCTCCACCATCGTGGACGTCATCTTCGGCACGCTGGCTACCCTGCTGGCCTGCCTCGTGACCTACAAGCTGCGGAACATCCGCTTCAAGGGTCTGGCTGTCGCAGCCTCGCTGCCCCCGGTGGTCTTCAATGCCGTCATCATCGGCATCGAGATCGCGGTGATGTTCCCGGACCCCACTTCCAGCGCACCCCTCTGGCTGGCCTGCATCACCAACGGCATCTCCGTGGGCATCGGCGAGCTGATCAGCTGCACCGTGCTGGGCGTCCTGCTGGTCCGCATCATCGAGGCCAGCCCTTCGGTCAGGAAGGTCTTCGAAGCCTGAATATAAGACGCTCCCGCGCCGTCCCGGCGGGCGTGCCTGATCGAGCAGGCCGCTTGTCCGGGCCTGAAAGGCTATTTTACCGAGTTGCTCGGCCTTTCGGGCGGCTGCGGCGGGAAGCGATACGATACGAAGCGCTGCGCGGGAGACCGTGCGGCGTTTTTTCTTTGTAAAAGAGACGGAGGAGCGATGATTCTACCGCCCGTCGGTTGCGCAGGAGGATGCGGCCCGGTACAATAGGACCAGAAAAGGGCGGCAGACGCCCGCAAGGAGGCAGAAGATATGTACGAACTGGACAAAGCCGCATTTGGCCGCTTTCTGGCTCAGCTGCGCAGGGAAAAGGGGATGACCCAGAAGGAGCTTGCCGCGACGCTGTATGTGTCCGACAAGGCCGTCAGCAAGTGGGAGCGGGGGCAGAGCGTGCCCGACATCTCGCTGCTGGTGCCGCTGGCCGAGCAGCTGAACGCGACGGTGGCCGAGCTTTTGCAGGGCCGCAGAGTAGAGGAGGAGCGGCGCTTCACCCGCGAGGAGACGGAGGAGCTTATCCGCAAGGCGCTGACCTTTTCGGCAGAGCCGCCGGAGCGCCGTCAGGCGCGGACGAGGAAGTATCTGCCGGTGTATGTCATCTGCTGCGTGCTGGGCGTCGCCGGAGCGCTGGCCGTCTGGGCCGCAGGGCTGGCCGACATCGAGGGAGCGCTGGCTCTGCTCATCATCGGTGTGGTGTTCGGCGTCGTCTACGGGGCATATACCATGTTCTGGATGGCCGAGACCCTGCCCCGCTACTACGACGAGAACCGCATCTGCAACTTTGCACAGGGTGCGTTCCACATCCACATCCCGGGGGTGTACTACAACAACCGCAACTGGAAGCATATCCTGCGGGCGTTCCGGGTCTGGTCGATGGCGTCGCTGGTGCTGGTGCCGCCCTGCACGGCGGGGGCTGTCCTGCTCGAGCACGCTACCGGCTGGCAGGTGTGGGTCGCGGTGCTGGTGGTGTATATCGCCTCGCTGTTCGGGGCTATCGTGATACCGGCGAAGAGGTTTGAGTGAGGGCGAAAGCCCCTCCGAGCCACGCAGGTTATCTGACCAAGTGACGCTTTTCCATCGCTGCTATGTCGAAATATCCACTTGGCCAAGGGGACCAAATGAGCATAGCTGACCAAGTGGGTCACTTGGCCAATCCATGTCACTTGGCCAAACTGACCAACTGGGGAAATATAACGTATCTATATTATTAAATGGCCACTTGGCCATATAATTCACCACAGTATACAGGAGAGATCATATGCTCAAGGATTCACAGCTCGACCTCTGCGGACGGGTCGATTTTGCCCGCACGGCCCCGCTGCTGGGGCGGGACGAGGCGTTTTCCTTCGCCTGCGCAGGCTGCGGCGACTGCTGCCGGGGGCGGGAGGACATCGTGCTGTCGGGCTTCGACCTCTGGCGCATCGCGGCCCGCCTCCGCCTGCCGCCCCAGACCGTGGCCCGGGCCTTCTGCCGGGCGTCCATCGGGCCGGTGAGCCATCTGCCGGTGCTGCGGCTGGCCCCCGTGAAGGAGGAGCGGAACAACTGCCCCTTCCTCACCGAAGACCACTGCGCCATCCACGACGCCGAGCCGCTGGTCTGCGCCCTCTACCCGCTGGCGCAGGAGATCAGCCGGGAAGGGGAGGTGCGCTACTTTTTGCAGCCCACCGGCTGCGGGGGAACGGTCTTTGCGGCGCGGGTGGAGGACTATCTGGCCCGCTACGATGTGCCCGCCCGGGAAAAGACCGACGTCCGCTGGGCGCAGACCTGCATGGAGCTGGAGGACGTGGTGGAGCCGCTGGACGCTGCCCTCGAGCCGCCGCTGCGCCGCCGGATGCAGGCGAAGCTCTGGCAGGCCCTCTATTTCCGGTTCGACTACGGGCGGGCCTACCTGCCGCAGCTGGAAGCAAACCTCGTCTGGCTGGACGAAGCACTGCAAAAACTGACGGAGTATCAGCAGAGAAGAAATACCTATCGAAAAAAGTGATGGATAGATGCACTCTAATCGATAATTAGGGCCGAAAGAGCGTTGCCAACGGAGGGAAATCGTGCTATACTTCACGAGTGTAAAGCAGAGATCGCTCTGCTGGACATTGAAATGCGTGTTTGCGCGGCATCCTGTGGCCGCGTGAGCGAAAAATGAGGGAGTAATCATTATGCGTAAAATCACTCGTCGTTCGTTTCTGGCTGCCGCCGCTGTCTGCGGCGCTGCTGCTGCCATGACCGCCTGCGGCGGCTCTTCTGCCTCCTCCGCAGCGGCTTCCTCTGTGGCAAGCTCTGCCGCAGCAGGCTCTGCTGCCGCTTCCGGCGACAGCTACACCGTCGGCATCTGCCAGCTGGTGCAGCACGCCGCGCTGGACGCTGCAACGCAGGGCTTTGAGGACGCTCTGACCGCAGAGTTCGGCGACAATGTGAAGTTCGACTTCCAGAACGCACAGGGTGATTCCGCTACCTGCGCCACCATCGCCAACGGCTTCGTCTCCGCAGGCGTGGACCTCATCATGGCAAACGCCACCCCCGCCCTGCAGGCGGCACAGTCTGCCACCAACGAGATCCCCGTGCTGGGCACCTCCGTCACCGAGTATGGCGTGGCGCTGGGCCTGAGCGACTTCTCCGGCACGGTGGGCGGCAACATCTCCGGCACCTCCGACCTCGCCCCGCTGGACCAGCAGGCCGATATGATCGTGGAGTGGATGCCCGAGGCCAAGAAGGTGGGCCTGCTGTACTGCTCCGCAGAGGCCAACAGCCAGTATCAGGTGGATGAGGTCCAGAAGTATCTGGAGGCCAAGGGCGTCACCGCGACCCAGTACGCCTTCTCCGACTCCAACGACCTGTCCTCCGTCTGCCAGAAGGCCGCTGACGAGAACGATGCCCTGTATGTCCCCACCGACAACACCGTCGCCGCCAACACCGGCATCGTGGACGGCATCTGCCGCCCCGCCAAGAAGCCCGTCTTCGCCGGTGAGGAGGGCATCTGCGCCGGCTGCGGCGTGGCGACCCTGTCCATCAGCTACTACGATCTGGGCTACACCACCGGCGAGATGGCCGTCAAGATCCTGAAGGGCGAGGCCGACATCTCCACCATGCCCATCGAGTACACCGACGTGACCAAGAAGTACAACAAGGCCGTCTGCGACGATCTGGGCCTGACCGCCCCCGAGGGATACGAGGAGATCGAGGGCTGAGAGGTTGAACCATTAAAAATATAGCGGAGAAGGGCATTTTCCCGCCTTTCTCCGCTTTCCCGTATCAAGCGGGAAAATAAAAAAAGTGTAATTTACAGGAGGAATCATTTTGGAACTGCTTGCAAGACTGGCGAACCTGCCCGGCGCTCTGCCGGGTGCGTGCGCACAGGGCCTGATCTGGGGCATCATGGCCATCGGCGTTTACCTCACCTACCGCATCCTTGATGTGGCCGACCTGACCGTGGACGGCTCCTTCGGCACCGGCGGCGCAGTCTGCGTCATGTGCCTGCTGTCGGGGCAGAACGTCTGGGTGTCGCTCCTCGTGGCTGTGCTGGCGGGCCTTGCCACCGGCCTCGTCACCGGCCTGCTCCACACCTTCATGGGCATCCCGGCCATCCTTTCCGGCATCCTGACCCAGCTGGCCCTCTACTCCATCAACCTGAAGATCATGGGCAAGGCCAACCAGTCCATCAACGTGGACAAGTACGGCCTGCTCATCTCCCTGCGCTGGGTCAAGGAGTTTGCCCTCCACAACCCCATCATCATGGTCATCCTCGTGACGGCTGTGGTCATCGGCGTGCTGTACTGGTTCTTCGGCACCGAGCTGGGCTGCGCCATCCGCGCCACCGGCTCCAACCCCGCCATGTCCCGTGCACAGGGCATCAACACCAACTTCAACATCGTGCTGGGTCTGGCCGTCTCCAATGCGCTGGTGGCCCTGTCCGGCGCTCTCCTGAGCCAGTATCAGGGCTTTGCCGATGTCGGCATGGGCCGCGGCGCCATCGTCATCGGTCTGGCCGCCGTCATCATCGGCGAGGCGGTGTTTGGCCGCATCTTCCACAACTTTGCCCTCAAGATGATGTCCGTCTCGCTGGGTGCCATCATCTACTACATCGTCATCCAGCTGGTGCTGACCCTCGGCTTCGACGCAAACCTGCTGAAGCTCCTGAGCGCATCCGTCGTGGCCATCTTCCTCGCTGTGCCGTACTGGAAGGGCAAGTATTTCTCGAAGCCTGCGGCCAAGAAGGCAAACAAGGAGGGCGCAAAAAATGCTTGAGATCCAGAATGTTTCCAAGACCTTCAATGCGGGCACGGTCAATCAGAAGACGGCCCTGAACGGCCTGAACCTGAAGCTGAACGAGGGCGACTTCGTCACCGTCATCGGCGGCAACGGCGCGGGCAAGTCCACCATGCTGAACGCCGTGGCCGGTGTCTGGCCCGTGGACTGCGGCAAGATCATCATCGACGGCGTAGACGTCACCCGCCTGAGCGAGCATCAGCGCGCCGCCTACATCGGCCGCGTCTTTCAGGACCCCATGACCGGCACTGCCGCCACCATGCAGATCGAGGAGAACCTCGCCCTTGCGGCCCGCCGCGGCAAGCCCCGCACCCTCCGCATCGGCATCACCAAGGCCGAGCGGGAGCAGTACCGCGAGCTGCTGAAGAGCCTCGATCTGGGCCTTGAGAACCGGCTGACCGCCCGCGTGGGCCTGCTGTCCGGCGGCCAGCGTCAGGCGCTGACCCTCCTGATGGCGACGATGAACAAGCCCAAGCTCCTGCTGCTGGACGAGCACACCGCCGCCCTCGACCCCAAGACGGCCCTGAAGGTGCTGACTCTCTCGGCCAAGATCGTCGAGGAGAACCACCTGACCACCATGATGATCACCCACAACATGAAGGATGCCATCAAGTACGGCAACCGCCTCATCATGATGCACGAGGGCCACATCATCTACGACGTCTCGGGCGACGAGAAGAAGGATCTGCAGGTCTCCGACCTGCTGGCAAAGTTCCAGATCGCCAGCGGCGGAGAGTTCGCCAACGACCGGATGATCCTGTCCTGATAAGCTGCACACCAAGCTCCTCCGCAAGGGGGAGCTTTTTGATTTTATAAGGAACCCGGGTTGCGGCTCCCAGCGTCTGCTTCGGCCCTTGGTGCGGGCCTCGCATCCTGCTGGCCGCGGCCCCAACAACTCCTCCCTGTTTCCGCCGCTGGCGGCGGTCGTCGTCGTTGCTCCCAAAGGGAGAGGCTTCTGGACGGGGAAGAGTGACTTGCTTTTTTCTCCTGAACTTCATGACAGTGATTTACAAATCGAACAAAATATACTATAATAGGGAGGCGACAATTTCACAATAGGAAGCACTGGGAGGAAATGCTGTGCTGATTCAACTCATCGAGGGCGTCTACCGCCTGCTGTGGGGCGACCTGCTCACCCTGCATCTGGGGAGCGTGACCCTCACGCTCTCCTTTATGGTCATCCTGCTGCTGACGGCAGGGGTGTTCTTCACCCTCCGCACCCGTCTGCTGCCGGTGCGTTTGTTCCGGGATATGCTGGCGGCGGTCTGCGAAAAGAACGACAAGGGCAAGGGCCTCTCGTCCTTCCAGACGCTGGTGGTGTCCACGGCCACCCGGGTGGGCATGGGCAATCTGGTGGGCGTCGTGGCGGCGGTGTCTGTGGGCGGCGCAGGCGCGGTGTTCTGGATGTGGGTGACGGCCCTGCTGGGGGCGTCCACCTCCTTCGTGGAGTCTGCGCTGGCCCAGAAATATAAGCAGCCCGACCCCCTCTACGGCGGCTGGCGGGGCGGCCCGGCCTACTACATCCACACCCTCGCCGAGCGCAGGCGGGGGAAAAAGCTCCGCCGCTCGGTGACGGCCTGCCTGTTCGCGGTGTCGGGACTCATCTGCTGGTGCGGCATCAGTCAGGTCGTCAGTAACTCGGTGAGCGAGGCGTTTCAGAACGCCTTCGCCATCCCGCCCCTGACGACGACGCTGGTGCTGACGGCGCTGGCGGCGGTCATCGTCCTGCGGAAGGAGGCCACCGTCAGGAGCCTTGACGTCATCGTCCCCATCATGGCGGGCTGCTACTTCGTCATGACCCTCTGGATCATCCTCACCCACCTGCCCCAGCTGCCCGGCGTTTTTGCCCGCATCTTCTCGGAGGCCTTTGGCCTGCGGCAGGCCGTGGGCGGCGGCTTCGGTGCAGTGGTGATGAACGGCATCAAGCGGGGCCTCTTCTCCAACGAGGCCGGCTCCGGCTCGGCCCCCTGTGCCGCCGCAGCCGCAGAGTGTGATGACCCGGTGAAGATGGGCCTCGTGCAGGCGCTGGGCGTCCTCATCGACACCATCGTCATCTGCAGCTGCACGGCCTTCGTCATGCTGCTGGCCCCCGAGAGCGTCACCGGCGGGCGGCAGGGCATGGACCTTTTGCAGGCGGCCATGGAGTATCATCTGGGCGGCTTCGGCGTGGTGTTCATCGCGGTGACACTGGCACTGTTCAGCTTCTCCACCTTCCTCGGCATCCTCTACTACGCCCGCTGCAATGTGGCCTACCTCTTCGGCGACCGCTGGCTCTGGCAGACGGCCTACAAGGTGCTGGCGCTGGTGATGCTGGTGGTGGGCGGCATGGAGGCCTACACCGTGGTGTGGGACCTCGGCGATGTGGGCATCGGCCTCATGACCATCTTCAATATGCTGGCCCTCTACCCCCTGTCCGGCGAGGCCCTGACCGCCCTGCGGGAGTACGAAGCAAAAAAGAAGCTCAAGTAACTAAAAAAGCCATCGGCCCAGACAGCCGATGGCTTTCGTTTTATGCGCGGTGTCCCAGCCGCATCTTGAAGTCGTTGTAGCCGAACCGCACCAGCTCCCGGCAGGTGCCGTCCTCGGTCAGCGTCCAGATGGGGGGCAGAGGCATCCCGTTGAAGGTATTGTTCTTGCAGGTGGTGTAGATGGCCATGTCGCCGAAAAGGAGCCTGTCGCCCTCGGTCAGGGGGGCGTCGAAGCTGTAGTCTCCCACGACATCGCCTGCGAGGCAGGTCGGCCCGCCGAGGCGGACGGTGACGCTCTTTTCGCCCGGCTCCCCTGCGCCCAGCAGAGGCGGGCGGTAGGGCATCTCGATGACGTCCGGGGTGTGGCAGGCGGCGGACATATCGAGGATGGCGAGGCTGGTGCTGCCGTTGTGCAGGGTATCCAGCACCGTGGTGACGAGATAGCCCGCGTTCAGCGCCCACGCCTCGCCCGGCTCGAGATAGACCTGTACACCGTACTTCTCCTGCATCCGGGTGATGCAGGCTTCCAGCGTCGGAAGGGCATAGCCCGGGCGGGTGATGTGGTGTCCGCCGCCAAAGTTGAGCCACTTCAGGCCCGGCAGCAGGCTGCCGAACTTCGCCTCGACCGCGTCCAGCGTCAGGGCCAGCGCGTCGGCGTCCTGCTCACAGAGGGTGTGGAAGTGGAGGCCGTCCAGCAGGGAAGAGAGGCCCGGCTGCTTTTCCAGCGCGGCATCCCACTGGGCGCGGGTGGTGCCGAGGCGGCTGCCCGGGGCGCAGGGGTCATAGATGGCGTGGCCCTCCTGCGTCGAGCACTCGGGGTTGATGCGCAGGCCCACGCTCTTGCCCGCAGCCTTTGCCGCCGGGCCGAACTTTGCCAGCTGGGCGGGGGAGTTGAAGACGATGTGGTCGGCGTAGTGGAGCAGCTCTGCGAACTCGTCCACCCGGTAGGCGGCGCAGAAGACGTGGTTCTCCTTCTGGGGCAGCTCCTCCCTGCCCAGACGGCTCTCGTAGAGGCCGCTGGCCTCCGTGCCCGCCAGATAGGGCGCGAGGAGGGGGTAGAGGTCGAAGTTGGAGAAGGCCTTCTGGGCCAGCAGCATCTTGCAGCCCGTCCGCTGCTGGACGCCCAGCAGGATCTCGCCGTTGCGGCGCAGCTGGGCCTCGTCCAGCAGATAGCAGGGGGTGGGCAGGGAAGCGAGGGCCGCTTCGGAGAGGTTTGCCAGCCCGGCGAAGGGCGGGCGTGTATCGAGCACCCGCATCAGTCCACCAGAGCCGGGCTGTGGCTCTCAGAGCGGGGCAGGCCGTACTTGTCCAGAGCGTCCAGATAGGGGTCCGGATCGAACTCCTCGACCGTGTGGACGCCCTTGGTGGTCCACTTGCCGGTCAGCAGCATCAGGGCGCCGCACATGGCGGGCACGCCGGTGGTGTAGCTGATGGCCTGCGAGCCGACCTCTTTGTAGCACTCCTGATGGTCGCAGACGTTGTAGATGTAGTAGGTCTTTTCCTTGCCGTCCTTTTTGCCGGTGAAGATGCAGCCGATGTTGGTCTTGCCCTTGGTGCGGGGGCCGAGGCTGGCAGGGTCGGGCAGGAGGGCCTTGAGGAACTGGATGGGCACGATCTCCTGACCGTTGAACTGGATGGGCGTGGTGGAGAGCATCCCCACGTCCTCGAGGCAGCGCATATGGTCGAGATAGCTCTGGCCGAAGGTCATGAAGAAGCGGATGCGCTTTGCCTCCGGGATGTTCTTGGCGAGGGACTCGATCTCCTCGTGGTGGAGCAGGTACATATCCTTCTGGCCCACCTTGTCGAAGTCGTACTCCCGCTTGATGCTCATAGCCGGAATTTCCACCCAGTGGCCGTCCTCCCAGTAGCTGCCGGGGGCAGACACCTCACGCAGGTTGATCTCGGGGTTGAAGTTGGTGGCGAAGGCATAGCCGTGGTCGCCGCCGTTGCAGTCGAGGATGTCGATGGTGTCGATGGTGTCGAACTCGTGCTTCTTGGCGTAGGCGCAGTAAGCCTGCGTCACGCCCGGGTCGAAGCCGCTGCCCAGCAGGGCGGTGAGGCCGGCCTCCTCAAACTTCTTGGCGTAGGCCCACTGCCAGCTGTAGTCGAAGTAGGCGGAGAAGCCTGCCTCCTTGCAGCGCTTCTCGTAGGCGGCGCGCCATGCCGGGTCGTCGGTGTTCTCCGGCTCGTAGTTGGCGGTGTCCATGTAGTTGACGCCGCAGGCGAGGCAGGCGTCCATGATGGTCAGGTCCTGATAGGGCAGGGCGATGTTCATCACGAGGTCGGGCTGGTAGCTCTTGATGAGGGCGATGACCTCGTCCACATGGTCGGCGTCCACCTGCGCGGTGGTGATGCGGGTCGTGGTCTTGGGGGCAAGCTCGGCGGCCAGCTTGTCGCACTTGGACTTGGTGCGGCTGGCGATGCAGATGTCGGTGAACACCTCGGGCACCTGGCAGCATTTGTGGATGGCGACGGAGGCCACGCCGCCGCAGCCGATGATCAGAACTTTGCTCATGATGGTTTCTCCTTTATGTCAAAATATTCATTCCTTCGTCAGGTCTGGAAGCCGGGCCAGCCCTTGTCCAGCGCGATGAGCAGCTCCCGCAGCACCTTGCAGGCCGTGGCCGTGGAGACGCCGGAGATGTCCAGCATGGGGGCCAGCTCGTTGAGGTCTGCGCCTACGATGTTGGCCTTGGCCACGGTGCGGATGGCGTCCAGCAGCTGCAGGAAGCTCACGCCGCCGGCCTCGGGGGTGCCGGTGCCGGGGAAGCAGGAGGGGTCGAGACAGTCGAGGTCGATGGTGAGGTAGACCGGCTCTTTGGTGGCGCAGAGCTGCTCGGTCAGCTCGGCAAGGCCGGTGAAGTCGAACTTGTGCATCTCGGTGTGCTGGGCGGCGAACTCGAACTCGGCCCGCTCGCCGCTGCGGATGCAGAACTGGTGGATGTGTCCGTCGCCCACCAGCTCGTGGCAGCGGCGGAGGACGCAGGCGTGGCTCAGCTTTGCGCCGAGGTAGTCATCCCGCAGGTCGGCGTGGGCGTCGAAGTGGATGATGTGGAGGCCGGGGTATTTCTGCGCTACAGCCCGCACAGCGCCCAGCGTCACCAGATGCTCGCCGCCCAGCAGGAGGGGCAGCTTGCCGTCCTTCAGGATCTCCGCCGCCCGGGCCTCGATGTCGGCGAGGGCTGCCTCGCTGGAGCCGAAGCAAAGCTCGAGGTCGCCGCTGTCGAAGACGTCGAAGTCGGTGAGGTCGGCGTTCTGGTAGGGGCTGTAGGTCTCGAGGCCGAAGCTCTCGTGCCGGATGGCCGACGGGCCGAACCGTGCGCCGGGGCGGTAGCTGGTGGTGGAGTCGAAGGGGGCGCCGTAGAGCACGATGTCGGCGGCGCGGTAGCTGCTGTCGCAGCCGATGAAGGTTTCAACATTGGGTGAGATCATTTGGGTTCCTCCACTTCGCGCAGCATCTCCTCGAGGAATGCTGGCAGATAGAAGGCTCCGACGTGGAGCCGGGTAGTGTAGTAGCGGGTGCGCAGGTTCAGCGCCTTCCATGCGTCGGCGTCGAGGTCGTCGATGGGGTGGTACTTCTTGCTGGCAAAGCCGAAGAGCCAGTAACCGGCGGCGAAGGTCGGGATATGGGCCTGATAGACCCGGCTGACCGGGAAGGTGGACGCGATGCGCTTGTGGCTGCGCTGCATGGCGCTGGCGTCCTCGGTGTAGAAGGGGCTGCCCTGCTGGTTGACCATGATGCCGTCCTCTCGCAGGGCATTGAAGCAGCTGCCGTAGAACTCCCGGGTGAACAGGCCCTCAGAGGGGCCGAAGGGGTCGGAGGAGTCCACGATGATGAGGTCGTATTCAGCCTCGCAGCGGCGGATGTACTTCAGGGCGTTCTCGAAGTAGATGTGCACCCGGCGGTCATCCATCCGGCAGGCGTTGCCGGGCAGATAGGCGCGGCAGGCCTCCACGACCTGCGGGTCCATCTCCACGAGGTCGATGCGCTCGACCCGGTCGTAGCGGGTCAGCTCCCGCACCACGCCGCCGTCGCCGGCGCCGATGACGAGGATGTCCTTGGCCTCCCGGTGGACGGCCATCGGGACGTGGACGATCATCTCGTCGTAGATGAACTCGTCCCGCTCGGTGAGCATGACGTTGCCGTCCAGCGTCAGCACCCGGCCAAACTCGGGCGTCTCAAAAATATCGATGCGCTGGTAGTCGCTCTGCTTGGAGTAGAGCTGTTTGTTGACCCGGATGCTGTGCTTGACGTCCGGGGTGTGAAATTCCGAAAACCAAAACTCCATCTGCTTCTCCTTATGCCAGAACATTCAGGTGCAGGATGTCCGGGTCTTCCGGGCCGGTCATGCTGCAGCCTTTGGCCTTGGCGTACTCGATATAGTTCAGTATCTCCTTGGTGATGCGTTCGCCGGGGGCAAGGATGGGGATTCCCGGGGGATAGCACATGACGAACTCGCTGCACACCATCCCCTCGGTCTCCCGGAGGGGCAGGCTCTTTTTGGGGGCGTAGAAGGCCTCCTGCGGGCTGGCGGCGACCACGGGGTCGATGTACTCCTGACTCAGCAGGCCCGCGCCGTCGGTGTGGTAGCGGCGCTTGATCTCGGCCAGCGCACTCACCAGACGCTCGATCTCCTGCGGGCGGTCGCCGATGGAGAGGTAGGCGAGGATGTTGCCGATGTCGCCGAACTCGATCTGGATGTCATACTCATCCCGCAGGATGTCGTAGACCTCGATGCCGGCAAGGCCGATGTCCAGCGTGTGGACGCTGAGCTTGGTGGTGTCGAAGTCGAAGACCGAGTTGCCGTTGCAAAGCTCCTTGCCGAAGGCATAGTAGCCGCCCACAGCGTTGATCTCCTCCCGGGCGTACTCGGCCATGTCGGCCACCTGATGGAACACCTGACGGCCCCGCAGCGCGAGGTTGCGGCGGGAGATGTCAAGGCTGGACATCAGCAGATAGCTGCCGGAGGTGGTCTGGGTCAGGTTGATGATCTGGCGCACATAGCCGGGGTGGACGTTGGGGCCGATGAGCAGCAGGCTCGACTGGGTCAGGCTGCCGCCGCTCTTGTGCATCGAGACGGAGGCCATGTCCGCGCCCGCCGCCATGGCAGAGACAGGCAGGCTGCCGCCGCCGAAGTAGAAGTGGGTGCCGTGGGCCTCGTCGGCGAGGCAGAGCATCCCGGCGTCGTGGGCCATCTTGACGATGGCGCGCAGGTCGGAGCAGATGCCGTAGTAGGTGGGGTTGTTCACCAGCACAGCCACGGCATTCGGATGCTCCTTGATGGCCTTTTCCACCTGCTCCCGCTTCATGCCCAGCGAGATGCCGAGGCGCTTGTCCACCTCGGGGTTGACGTAGACCGGCACCGCGCCGCAGAGCACCAGAGCGTTCAGCACGCTGCGGTGGACGTTGCGGGGCAGGATGATCTCATCGCCCCGCTTGCAGACTGTCAGCACCATGCTCTGCACCGAGCTGGTGGTGCCGCCCACCATCAGGAAGGCGTGGGCCGCGCCGAAAGCGTCGGCGGCCAGCTCCTCCGCCTCCCGGATGACCGATACCGGGTGGCAGAGATTGTCCAGCGGTTTCATGCTGTTGACGTCCACGCCCACGCACTGCTGGCCCAGAAAGGCCGTCAGCTCGGGGTTGCCTCGCCCGCGCTTGTGGCCGGGCACGTCGAAGGGCACCACCCGCATCTGTCGGAACTGTTCCAGCGCCTCGTAGATGGGTGCGCGGCGCTGGTCCAGCCGGAACCTTGTACGGTTCTCACTCATGTTTTTTCCTCCGTCCCTGATTCCTGTTACCCCCATGCGGACAAACAAAAAAGCGCAAGCCCTGCACGCGGAGTGCAGACTTGCGCTTTGAAAAACCGTTTGAACGCGCGGATAAATTCCCCGGGCAGAACACCGGAGCAGTATCACAGCATGATTCAAAAGGACGGGATGACGAGAGTCTATATAGCAATTACACTTTTACTACTCTTATTGACCGTTTCACAAGTCTGCGCACGCTTTTTGCGCAATTTCATGGTTGTAAAGGAACCAACTTATAAAATTTAGAGCTTAGCCGCAGGATAAGATCTGCTCTGCGGCAGGCGCTCCGACGCAGTGATCTGCGGGAGCGCAGTAACTCAATCAATAATGGCAGCTCACGCCGCCGGTCGGCAGTGGACCCGGCTGTCCGTATGGCCTTAGGGCGCAGCGGAAAAGTCGGCTCTTCCGGTGCACCTAGCCCCCATGGGCGGTCCAAGGTTAATTGCTTTCAAAAGACTTCGACACGCTTCGTCTCTCAAAATCGTCTGTATTTTATCATGGAGAAAAAGATTTGTCAATGTTCTGGCAGGAAGAGCCGGGAAATATTTCGGATAAGTCATACTTATCACATCCCGGCAGAGAGTGCTGATGCAGCAAAAAACGGCCCTGATACGCTTTTTGGGCGTACCAGAGCCGTTTTGCAGCCATCCTGCGCCGGGGCGTCAGCGCTTGATGTCGTAGTTCATGTTCATGAGGTTGCGGATGGTGCTGACATCGTCGGTGATGTTGGCATCGCCGTGGATGGTGTGCTTGATGGCACTGCTGGCCACCGCAAAGTTGATCATGTCCATGGCCTTGTAGTCGTGGAGCATGGCGTAGATGAGGCCGCTGGCAAAGGCGTCGCCGCCGCCCACCCGGTCGAGGATGTTGAAGGTGAACAGCTTGCTCTCGAAGGTGTGGCCGTCGTACCACATAAAGGCCTTCAGGCTGTTCTCGCTGCCGCTGTGGGCGTAGCGGACGTGGCGGGCGATGCAGGTGAGGTTGGGGTAGCGCTCGATGAAGTGCTGGAAGATCTCGTCCTGCTGCTCATAGCTGGGCTGCAGGGGCACGCCGTCCTTCCAGTCGCCCTTGGAGTGGTCGTTCTCGTCCTTCCAGAGGTGGTACGGCTCGATGCCCAGCAGCACGTCCACATAGGGCAGGCACTCGGTGCAGAAATCGCGGGCCTCGTCCCACGTCCAGAGGGTGGAGCGGAAGTTGCCGTCGAAGCTGACGGTCAGGCCCTTCTTCTTGGCGACCTTGAGCATATCGATGATGAGGCCGCGGCAGTTGGGGGCCAGAGCCGGGGTGATGCCGCTCAGGTGCAGCCAGTCGAAGCCCTCCAGCAGGGCGTCCAGATCGACCTGAGAGAAATCGTACTCGGTGATGGCGCTGTGCTTGCGGTCGTAGATGACCTTGGAGGGGCGGATGCCGTAGCCGGTCTCGAGGTAGTAAGTACCCAGACGGTTGGAGGGGGTCTCATTCGGCTCGGTGAGGATCATGGGGGTGCAGTGGACGTCGTTGGAGCGCAGCCAACGCACGGCGCTCTTGCCGAGGCTGTTGTTCGGCACGACGCTGAAGAAGGTGCTGTCCACGCCGAGGTTTGCCAGCGCAAGGGCGATGTTGGCCTCACTGCCGCCGTAGCTGGCCTCGAAATTCGACGCCATGCGGAGCTTTTCGTAGTTCGGCGGGGTCAGACGCAGCATGATCTCGCCGCAGGTGATAAACTTCTGTCCGGTGGTCTCATGGCCCAGAATGGGGTTGAAATGTTCCATAACGATCCTCCTGTTGCTCTTCTCGGGCATTGGCCCCCGGCCTCGCCTATACCATTTCGAGGCGGGGGACGTTTGGCGCTCAGCAGGGCAGCCAGACCCTGAATGACGCACATCGTTGTATCCATTATAGTGCTTTCGGGAGCGTTTTGCAAGGAAAAGAAAGACACCGCGAGAGAAAATTTGGCGGGATTTTTGTGTATCATGACGAAATCAAATGCCCGTCAGGTCAAAACTCGGGGTATACTCCTCCCGGGCGCTGCTCTTCTGCTGCATATAGCCGTCCGTCAGCCCCAAGTCCATGGCCCGGTTGACCACCCGGCGGTACTCGTAGGTGGTGATGCGCCGCCCGATGCCGTGGTCTGCGGCCTTGTAGAAGGGGGTGTACTGGCTCATGACGCTGGGGATGAAGCAGCCGGGGTCGGCCTGATTCCACGCGGCCATCTGGTCGAGGACGGCGAAGCTGTCGTCGATGTGGCCGGGCAGGGCCAGATGGCGGAGGATGACGCCTTTCTGCAAGATGCCCTCGCCGTCGAACACCGGGCGGCCCGCCTGCGCCATCATGGCCTCGATGGCGGGCTTGGCCTGTGCGAAGTAGTCCGGCGCAGCGGAAAGCTCGGCGGAGAGGGAAGAGGATACGTATTTCAGGTCGGCCAGCCAGATGTCGATGGAGCCGCGCCACGCCTCCACGCTCTCCACCGTCTCGTAGCCGCCGGTGTTGCAGACGATGGGCAGATGCAGCCCCCCGGCCCGGGCGAGGTCCAGCGCGGCGATGATCCACGGCCGCCACTGGCCGGGGGTGACGAGGTTGATGTTGTGTGCGCCCTGCCGCTGCAGATCGAGAAAGATCTCGGCCAGATGCTCGGGCGTGATCTCCCTGCCCAGCCCCTCGGCGCTGATGGGGTAATTCTGGCAGAAGCAGCACTTGAGGGTGCAGCCCGAGAAAAACACCGTGCCGCTGCCCCGGGTGCCGCTGATGCACGGCTCCTCCCAGAAATGCAGGGCCGCGCGGGCGGCTTTCAGGGTGCGGCCCGCCCCGCAGAAGCCCACCTGCCCGGCTGCGCGGTCGGCGCGGCAGCGGCGGGGGCAGAGGGTGCAGGAGGCCGGAGGCGTCACGGAAAGAATTTTAGGCATATCGTCCAACTCCTATGAGAAAGAATCATAATAAATTATCCGGGGCTATTATATCATTTTTGCCCCCGAAAGTGGTATACTAAGAATGAATATTGCATGTCATGCAAGAATACTACATGATCTGGAGGAAACCATGCGCACAGAAAACGAAGAGATCCGGGACAACCTGAAATATCTGAGCCTTCTGGCCCGGGACTATCCCTCGCAGGCAGCGGCTGCCAGCGAGATCATCAGCACGCAGGCGCTGCTCAAGCTGCCCAAGGGCACCGAACACTTCATGAGTGACCTGCACGGCGAGAACGAGGCGTTCGTACATATCCTGAACTCCGCCTCCGGCGTCATCCGGGAGAAGGTGGACATCGTGCTGGGGGATGCGGTGCCGGAGGATACCCGCGCCGAGCTGGCGACCCTCATTTATTACCCGAACGAGAAGCTGCCCCAGCTCAAGCAGCGCTGCGCCGACGAGGAGGCGCTGGAACAGTGGTACAGCGAGACCCTGCTCCGCCTCATCAACATCTGCCGTCTCGTCTCCTCCAAACACACCCGGGAGCACGTCCGGGCCTGCCTGCCCTCCAGCTGCGGCTACATTCTGGATGAGCTGCTCCACGCCCACTTCGAGGACCACGACAAGGATCTCTACTATGGCCAGATCGTCGGCAGCATCATCGAGAATGGCCGCGCCGATAAGTTCATCGTCCGCCTCTGCGAGCTGATCAAGCGGCTGGCGGTGGACAAGCTCCACATCGTGGGCGACCTGTTCGACCGCGGCCCCCGGCCGGACGTCATCCTCGACCTGCTGATGCGCCACCACGATGTGGACATCCAGTGGGGCAACCACGATGTGGTCTGGATGGGCGCTGCGGCGGGCAGCCCCATCTGCATCTGCACCGTCCTGAAAACGACCCTCTCCTACCACAATCACGGCATGGTGGAGGACTGCTACGGCATCAACCTCCGCCATCTGCAGCGGATGGCGGAGCAGTTCTACGGCGAGGATGACCTGTCCATCTGGATGCCCCACACCGACGCCGCCCGCGGCCCCTACACCCCCGGGATGCTCCACCGCTGCGCCGTCATGCACAAGGCCATCACCATCCTGATGCTCAAGCTGGAGTGTCAGGTCATCGACCGCAACCCCGACTTCAAGATGGCGGACCGCGACTATTTGCGCCGCATCGACTGGGAGAAGGGCACCGTCGTGGTGGGAGGCAGGGAGTACCCCCTGCGGGACACCTCCTTCCCCACGGTAGACCCTGCCGACCCCACCGCCCTCAACAGCGATGAGAAGGTGGTGCTCCAGAAGCTGGTGCAGTCCTTCCGTCAGAGTGAGAAATTGCAGCAGCACGTCGAGTTCCTCTATGCCAAGGGCAGCGTCTACCACATCGAGAACGGCAACCTGCTCTACCACGGCGCGGTGCCCATGACCAAGAAGGGGACGTTCGCCGTGGAGCGGTTCGAGGGCCATGCCTACTCGGGCCGCGCCCTCATGGACTACTGCGACGAGCGCGCCCGCCGGGGCTATTTCGCCCCCGAGGGCAGCGCCGCCCGCCAGAGCGGACAGGATTTCCTGTGGTATCTGTGGTGCGGCAAGCTCTCGCCCCTGTACGGCCGCAGCGCCATGACCACCTTCGAGAGGCTGTACGTCTCCGACCCTTCGACCCACACCGAGGTGAAGGACCCCTATTATACATGGTACAACGAAGAGGCCGTCTGCCGCAGCATCCTCGCGGAGTTCGGACTGCCCGGCACCAGCCACATCGTCAACGGCCATGTCCCCGTGCAGGAGAAGAAGGGCGAAAGCCCCATCAAGGGCGGCGGACGCCTCGTGGTCATCGACGGCGGCTTCTGCCGCGCCTACCACGAGAAGACCGGCATTGCGGGCTACACGCTGGTCTATTCCAGCCGCACCATGTCCCTGCGTACCCACCAGCCCTTCGAGAGTGCCGAAAAGGCCGTGAATGAGAACCTCGACATCCTTTCCCAGAAGAACATCCTCGAGACGGAGAACCACCGCATCCTCGTGGAGGAGACGGACGAGGGCGAGGTGCTGCGGGAGAAGGTCCACGACCTCAAGCAGCTGGTTCGGGCCTATCAGCTGGGCTGGATCAAGGAGACCCGCTGCGACGACAGCGTGTGGTGAGCGGCGCTTTTGTAAAATTTTCCTTAAAAAGAGACAAAATCGGAGGATATTCGAAAAGAAACTGGGCAAAACAGAAAATAATCGATGAGCGTGCATTGGGGCTTTGCTTTTTGCTGGAAGTTGTGTATAATAAGATAGCTGTAAGTATACCGATTGGTTGTGAGCTTTGTACAGCGAGAAGGAATAAGCACCTTGAGTAATTCATCTTTGGGGCCTGCGGGGAGCGGGCTTGTGACAAGGAGATCATAAAATTGGAAAAGTTTGTTATTACGGGCGGTAAGCCCCTGCACGGCGAAGTCATCATCTCCGGCGCGAAGAATGCGGCTGTGGGCATCCTGCCCGCTACGATCTTGGCAGCAGACGTCTGCGTCATCGAGAATCTGCCGGACATCAGCGATGTGGCGGTGAGCCTGAAGATCCTGAGCGTGCTGGGCGCGAAGGTGCGGATGCTGAACAAGAACACCTACGAGATCGACACCACCCACCTGACCGGCACCAACGTCCCGGATGACCTGTCCCGCCAGATGCGCGCCAGCTATTACTTCCTCGGTGCGCTGCTGTCCCGGTTCGGCAAGGCACAGGTGGCCATGCCCGGCGGCTGCAACCTCGGCCCCCGCCCCATCGACCAGCACCTCAAGGTGTTCAGCGCACTGGGCGCAGACGACAGCGTGGACTACGGCATGATCACCGTCCACGCCGAGGAGCTGAACGGCGCACACATCTTCTTCGATAAGGTGAGCGTCGGCGCGACCATGAACGGGATGCTCTCTGCCGTGATGGCAAAGGGCCAGACCATCCTTGAGAACTGCGCCAAGGAGCCCCACGTCGTCGATCTGGCCAACTTCCTGAATATGTGCGGTGCAGACGTGCGCGGCGCAGGCACCGACGTCATCAAGGTGCGCGGTGTCGAGCGGATGCACGGCTGCACCTACAGCATCATCCCCGACCAGATCGAGGCCGGCAGCTATATGGTGGCCGCCGCAGCCACCGCCGGCGATGTGCTGGTGAAGAACGTCACCCCCAAGCACCTCGAGCCGATCACCGCAAAGCTCCGGCGTGCGGGGGTCGAGGTGGAGGAATTTGACGATGCTGTGCGGGTCCGCCGCACCGGCGACATCCTGCCCCTCAAGATCAACACCATGCCCCACCCGGGTTTTCCCACCGATATGCAGCCCCTGATGGGCGTCCTGCTCAGCGTGGCGAAGGGGACTTCCACCGTCACCGAGAGCGTCTGGGACAACCGTTTCCGCTATGTGGACGAGCTGCGCAAGATGGGCGCGAACGTGCAGGTGGACGGTCAGGTGGCCGTGTTTGAGGGCGTCGAGAAGCTTTCTCCCGCCCCGCTGCGCGCCTCCGACCTGCGTGCCGGTGCAGCGATGGTGGTCGCGGCCCTGATGGCCGACGGCACCAGCGAGATTGAGGAGATCGGCCACATCGAGCGCGGCTATGAGAACATCGTCGAGAAGCTGCGCGGCCTTGGCGCAGACATCGAGAAGGTGGAGCGGGTGCCCGCTGCACTGGAACAGGCTATGTAATTGAGAAAAACCTCTCCGTCATCGTTTGCGCGATGCCGCCTCCCCGGACAAGGGGGAGACGCTGCATCAACGGACGTAAAGCAGACGGAGAGGTTTTGTTTGTTGAGGTTTATCATGTCTGAATTTATCTCGCTTTACTCCGGTTCGTCCGGCAACAGCAGCGTGGTGCGCTGCGGGCAGCGGTATCTCATCGTGGATATGGGTAAGGGCGTCCGGACCACCGGCGCGGCCCTCAAGGCGGCGGAGCTGGACCCCGCCGACTGCGACGGCATCCTTGTCACCCACGAGCACAGCGACCATGTGAAGGGACTTTCCACCTTCCTGAAAAAGCATCCGCTGCCGGTGTACGGCGCGGAGGAGACGCTGGGGTTTCTGGAGGAGAACCATGTCGTCCCCCCCTCCTGCGACATGACGGCCCTGACGCCGGGCCGGGAAGCAGAGATTGGGGGATTCGGGGTCAAAGCCTTCCCCACCAGCCACGATGTGCCCTGCGTGGGCTACCGCATCCATACCCCCGACGAAAAGACCATGACCATCGCCACCGACCTCGGTGTGCTGACCCCCGTCGTACATGAAGCCCTCTCGGACTGCGACCTCGTGGCGCTGGAGAGCAACTACGACCTGCATATGCTCCGCAGCGGGCCGTACCCCTACTATCTGCGCGCCCGCATCGAGTCGGTGAGAGGGCACCTCTCCAACGACGAGTGCGCAGCCAAGCTGCTGGAACTCATTCAGGGGGGCTGCAAGAAGTTCGCGCTCTGCCACCTCTCGCAGGAGAACAACACCCCCGCGCTGGCCTTGCAGACCGTTTTTTCCACCCTTGGTGCGGCGGGCGTCGTGCCGGACAGGGAGTGCATCGTCCAGACCCAGCGGCGGAACGAGGTCAGCCCCGCGCTGGCGTTCTGAACCAGAAACCAAGAGCAGGAAAAGGAGAAAAGAGCCTATGTCGTACATCATGGCGCTGGACGCCGGAACCACCTCCAACCGCTGCATCCTGTTCAATAAGGCAGGCGAGATCTGCAGCGTCGCGCAGAAGGAGTTTGCCCAGTATTACCCGAAGCCGGGCTGGGTGGAGCACGATGCCAACGAGATCTGGGCCACCCAGCTGGGCGTGGCCCTCTCGGCCATGAACAAGATCGGTGCCCGGGCGGAGGACATCGCCGCCATCGGCATCGCCAACCAGCGGGAGACGACCATCGTCTGGGATAAGGAGACGGGCGAACCGATCTGCCACGCCATCGTCTGGCAGTGCCGCCGCACCAGCGAATACTGCGACGAGCTGAAGGCCAGAGGGCTGACGGAAAAGTTCCGGGCCAAGACCGGACTCATCCTCGACGCCTATTTCTCGGCGACCAAGCTCAAGTGGATCCTCGATAACGTCCCCGGTGCACGGGAAAAGGCCGAGGCGGGCCAGCTGCTCTTCGGCACCGTGGAAACGTGGCTCATCTGGAAGCTGACCTGCGGAAAGGCGCACATCACCGACTACTCCAACGCCAGCCGCACCATGATGTTCAACATCCACACGCTGGAATGGGACGACGAAATCTTGCAGGAGCTGAACATCCCCAAGCAGATGCTCCCCAAGCCGATGCCGTCCAGCGGCTTTTATGAGTACGCCGACCCGATGCACTTCGGCGGCGAGATCAAGATCGCCGGTGCGGCGGGCGACCAGCAGGCGGCCCTCTTCGGCCAGACCTGCTTTGCCTCCGGCGAAGCCAAGAACACCTTCGGCACCGGCGGATTTCTGCTCATGAACACCGGCGAGACGCCCGTCACCTCCCGGAACGGCCTCGTGACCACCATCGCGTGGGGCCTCGACGGCAGGGTGGATTACGCGCTGGAAGGTTCGATCTTCGTGGCCGGTGCAGCCATCCAGTGGCTCCGCGATGAGCTGCGCCTGCTGGAAGAGTCCCGGGACTCGGAGTACATGGCCCGGAAGGTCCGGGACACCAACGGCTGTTACGTCGTGCCGGCCTTCACCGGCCTCGGCGCGCCCCACTGGGACCAGTACGCCCGGGGCACCATCGTGGGCCTGACCCGGGGCTGCAACAAGTACCACATCATCCGGGCCACGCTGGACAGCATCTGCTATCAGGTCAACGATGTCCTCCACGCCATGGCGGCGGACTCCGGCATCGCCATGAAGTCCCTCCGGGTGGACGGCGGCGCGTCGGCCAACGACTACCTCATGCAGACGATGGCCGACCTCAGCGACCTCGAGGTCAAGCGGCCCTGCTGCGTGGAGACGACGGCGCTGGGCGCGGCTTATCTGGCGGGCCTTGCCGTGGGCTACTGGCAGTCCACCGAGGACATCACCCGCAACTGGTCGGTGGACCGCGTGTTCCAGCCGGCCATCTCCGAGGAGGAGCGGGCGAAGCGGATCAAGGGCTGGAACAAGGCCGTCCGCTGCGCCTACCACTGGGCGAAGGACGAAGAAGAGTAAGAACGAAAAAAGCCTCCGGCTCTGCACACTGGGTGCAGCCGGAGGCTTTTTGCGTTATCGCATCAGGGATGGGGGGTCATTTCCGCCCGGTCAGCCGGTTCAGCAGCATCACGGCCAGAACGATGACGCCGATGACGAGCACGATGCCCAGCATTCCGATGACCATGATGGGCAGGGTGGTCATCCAAGAAGTAAGATGAAGCATTTCAGTCCCTCCTTTAGCTCATCAGGGTCAGGATCAGTCCGCCTGCGATGACGGAGGCGATCTGGCCCGAGACGTTGACGCTGATGGAGTACATCAGCAGGAAATTCTGGTTGTCCTCCTCGAGGCCCATGCGGTTGACGACGCGGCCGCTCATGGGGAAGGCCGAGATGCCCGCTGCGCCGATCATGGGGTTGAGCTTCTTGTCTGCCGGGAGGAAGAGGTTGATCAGCTTGGCGAAGAGGACGCCGCCGGCGGTGTCAAAGACGAAGGCCACGAGGCCCAGCGCAAGGATGAGCAGGGTGTCGGGCCGGACGAACTTGTCTGCCGTCATCTGCCCGGCCACGGTCAGGCCCAGCACGATGGTGATGAGGTTGGCGAGGATGTTCTGGGCCGTCTCGCTCAGGGCGTTCAGCACGCCGCACTCCCGCAGCAGGTTGCCGAACATCAAAAAGCCCACCAGCGCCACACTGGCCGGGGCCACAAGCCCTGCGATGATGGTCACGACGATGGGGAAGAGGATCTTGGTCAGCTGGCTGACGCTGCCCTTCTGGTAGGGCATCCGGATGCGGCGCTCCTTCTGGGTGGTCAGCAGCTTGATGACCGGCGGCTGAACGATGGGCACCAGCGCCATGTAGCTGTAGGCCGCCACCATGATGGCGCCGAGGTACTGGGAGTTGAGGGTATTTGCCACAAAGATGGCCGTAGGGCCGTCTGCCGCACCGATGACGGCGATGGAGGCTGCGTCCTTCAAATCGAAGAAGAAGCCTGCGAGGAAGAGGGTAAAGAAGATGCCGAACTGTGCCGCCGCGCCGAAGAGCATCAGCCACGGCTTTTCCAGCAGCGGGCCGAAATCGATCATCGCGCCGATGCCGATGAAGAGCAGCAGGGGAAACAGCTCGTTGGACATTCCTGCCTCAAACAGAGCCGAGATGGGGCCGACGGTGTCGCCCTGTGTGATCGCGCCCGACAAGGGCAGGTTGACGAGGATGGCGCCGAAGCCCATCGGAAGAAGCAGGCTCGGCTCCATTTTTTTTGCGATGGCAAGGTAGATGAGGAGCGCGCCGATGCCCCACATCACCACCATCTGCCACGTCAGGTTCCCGAAATTAGAGAACAGACTGGCGAATGCATTCCAGAATTCCATGTCATTGCCTCCTTTGAAATTTGTGGTGCAATGACGAAAAAAGAGACTTCGGCCACAGCACCAGATACTGTGACAAAAGTCTCAAGCGAACGCATGACACCGGGCATTTCTGCCGTGCTGACGCTGTCATGCAGCACCCCATAAGGCGGGATGCCCTTTACTCCCTTTTATCCAGATTATTAAACCAGAACCGGAGAGGATTGTCAAGGAAAATGCGGGGTTCTTAGCCGATTTTTAACACTTGGGGGACACAAAAGGCCGGGCAGACAGCCGCCCGGCCTTTTGGAGTCAATCTTTTACGACGGCCACCCGCCCGATGCCATAGCGGGCAAAGAGGGGGAGAGCCTGCGCCGGGATGACCTCGCCGCTGACCACGATGGGGACAGCGGGCGGACAGGAGACCGCCGGTGCGGCGCAGATGCGGCCCACAGCCTCGGCAGCGGGCACCATCTCCTGTGGGGCGAGGACGGCCTCCCGGATGGCGGCGGAGCGGGGCTGCGCCTGAAGCGCCTCAGCCAGAGCCGCAAAGGCGGCGGCGTCGCCGCCCGAGGCGGGCGCAGCGGAAGATGCTTCGGCACAGAGAGCGTGGAGCGCTTTCTGGAGACGGGCGAAGTCCTCGGCGGAACTCTCAGGGGAGGGCATCAGCACCAGATAGCGGGGGTCGGCATACTCGCACTCCACGCCCTGCTCCCGCAAAGCCTGCGCCAGCTGCTGGCCCGAGAGGCCCAGCACGGCGGCATCCAGCGTCAGCTTGAGCGGCTCACGGTGCGCCCCGGTGAGGGGGAGGGCCAGCCCGGGCCGGAAGGCATCCAGCTCCCGGCAGAGCATCCCCAGACGCCAGCGGCAGAGGGCCAGCTTCTCCCGGAAGTCGTCTGCCAGCCGCGCATTGGCGGCGTCCAGCGACTGTAAGATGAGGTAGGAGGGGCTGGTGGAGCCGAAGAGGGCCAGCGCATTGCGCACAGCAGCTTCGTCGGCCTGCACCGACGGCCCGAGGTGGAGATAGGCCCCGCCGGTGAGGACGGGCAGGGTCTTGTGGGCCGAGTCACAGCAGAGGTCGGCACCCAGCTGGATGGGGTGGCGGCTGCCCTCCTTCAGAAAGTGGAGGTAGGCCCCGTGGGCGTTGTCCACCAGAAGGGAGACGCCGTGGGCGTGGCAGACCGCCGCCAGCACGGCGATGTCCTGCACGAAGCCCAGATAGTCCGGGCTGGTGAGGTAGACGCCGAAGGGGGTACGGCCCTCGGCGGTCAGCCCGTCCAATGCGCAGGCGAGGGCCTCCGGCTCCACAGGGCAGGTGCAGAGCGCCCCGGCGGCGTCCGGTGCGGGCCAGAGCCACCGGATGTCGAAGTCCAGCAGGGCGGCTGCGTAGAGCAGGGCCTTGTGGGCGTTCCGCGCCGCCAGCAGGACGGGGCGGGATGCACCCGCAGGCTGCATCTGGAGCGCAAGGTGGAGCATGGCCCGGATGCACTGGCTGCTGCCCTCGGTGCTGTAATAGGTGCGGGCGGTGCCGAAGAGCTGCGCGGCGTTGGCCTCGCTCCGGGCGATGATGCCCTCGGCCTCGTACAGCTCATCCGCGCCCGCAATTTCGGTGATGTCCAGCGCCTCACAGCCCAGCGGGCCGCAGCCCTTGTGGCCCGGCATATGCATCCGGGTGGTGCGCTGCTGGGCGTAGCGGCGGACAAAATCAACGATGGGAGTGTCCATGGGCGCTTATTCGCAGGCTTCGCCGTCTGCGCAGGCGTTGCAGGTGGTGCCCAGCTCGATGGGCACCTCGATGCCCTGCGCGGCAAGCTCCTGATTTTCGGCGACCTTGATCATGATGGCGCACTCGATGCGCTTTTTGAACAGCTCACAGCCGTACTCGTAGACGCCGGTGATGCTGCCGGTGGCGTGGTAGGCGTTGGCCGCGCAGCCGCCGGAGCAGTAGAGCTTGGCCCAGCAGTCCTTGCACTCCGGGCGGGCGTAAGCGTTGCAGTGCTTGAACTCATCCCGCACGGCGGTGTTGGTGACGCCCTTCCAGATGTCGCCCATCAGGTACTTGGGGTCGCCGACGAACTGGTGGCAGGGGTAGAGGTCGCCCCACGGGGTAACGGCCATGTACTCGGTGCCGGAGCCGCAGCCGGAGATGCGCTTGTAGATGCAGGGGCCGCCGGTGAGGTCGATCATGTAGTGGTAGAAGGTGAAGCCCCGGCCCTCGCGGTCGCGCTTGATCATCTCTTTGGCCAGGATCTCGTACTGCTCCTTCAGGATGGGCAGATCCTCAGCGGTGAGGGCGCTGGGGTCGGTGGGCTTCGAGACCACAGGCTCCATGCTCAGCTCGGTGAAGCCGAGGTCGGCCATGTGGAAGATGTCGTTGGTGAAGTCGGTGTTGTAGTGGGTGTAGGTGCCGCGCATATAGTAGTTCTTGTCGCCGCGCTTCTTCACGAACTCCTGAAATTTCGGGACGATGGTGTCATAGCTGCCATGGCCGGCGTAGTCCTTGCGGAAGCGGTCGTGGACCTCCTTGCGGCCGTCGAGGCTCAGGACGACGTTGTGGCACTCCTTGTTGCAGAAGTCGATGACGTCGTCGTCGATGAGCACGCCGTTGGTGGTCATGGTGAAGCGGAAGTTCTTATTATGAATTTTCTCCTGCTCGCGGCAGTAGGCCACCAGCTTTTTCACCATGTCGAAGTTCATCAGCGGCTCGCCGCCGAAGAAATCGACCTCGAGGTTGCGGCGGGTGCCGGAGTTCTCGATGAGGAAGTCCATGGCCCGCTTGCCCACCTCGAAGCTCATCAGGGCGCGGTCGCCCTGATAGCGGCCCTGCGAGGCGAAGCAGTAGGAGCAGTTGAGGTTGCAGGTGTGGGCGACGTGGAGGCAGAGGGCCTTCACCACCGTCTGGCGGTTCTTGAAGTCGAAGGCCATGTTCTCGTAGACGTCGGGTGCCCACAGCTTGCCTGCGGACTCCAGAGAGGCCACATCCTCGAGGCACTGGCGCAGGTCGGCCTCGGTGACGTCGGGGCGGGAGCCGTACTTGGCCAGCAGAGCGGCCACGATCTCGTCGGCAGAGTGCTCTTTGTACATCGCAATGACGTCGTAGGCCACGTCGTCCACGACGTGCACCGAGCCGCTGCAGGTGTCCAGCACGATGTTATATCCGTTCAGTTGATACTGGTGTACCATTTCATTCTCCAATCTATTGTTGCCATAAAAAAATGCCGCCCTGCAAAGGCGGCATAGGGTCTGCAATGATTACTTATTGCTGTTCTCGCACTGCTGGTTTGCGACGCCGCAGGAGGTCTTGCAGGCAGACTGGCAGGAAGTCTGGCACTCGCCGCAGCCGCCGGTCACGACGCTCTTGGTCAGGTCACGAGTAGCGATAGTCTTAATACGTTCCATAATTGAAAACCTCTCTAAGCTCCAAAGTTTTGCATACAGCGCTCTGTATACAGTGTTATCTTTATGTATGATAACACGATGTGGGGATTCTGTCAAGATTCCGCGCGGCGTTTTTTTAGCCCAGAGGCTGATACTTTTTCAGGATGGTGTGCAGCCCCAGCTCCCGGGCGCGGGCCAGCAGGTAGCGGTAGCGGCACAAAAGGGCCTGCCGCTCGTAGATGCGCTGTTCGATGAGGTCGGAGTCCACCTCGAGGTCGAACATCATCGCGTTTCGCTGCAGGCAGAACAGGCACTCTTTCAGCTCTTCTTCCAGCTCGGGGTCATAGCGCTCGTGCTCGTTGTCGCGGGGAATGCGGGGCGAAAGCAGCGTCTGGGCGGTCTTGGGGTGGGCTTGCAGCATAAGGCGTCCTCCTTTTGAAGTTTGTGTACCATAAAATAAGGGCAGAATAACATAGTTTACTTTATTATATGGTGCAGAGGACGCAGAAAATGCCAGATTCTGGATGACGCAAAAAGAGACCGCCACCTCTGGGTGCAAAGGCCGAAAAATTATCTCGGAAGTGCGTCTGTTTCCAAAAATCCGCAAATTTTTTTAGATTTCCGCTTGACAAAGCGCCCGGAGGCGGGTATAATAGCACACGTTGACCGGCTCACCGCCGCGAAACACAACAGAATATTGGGGATTTGCATAGTGGTAGTGCGGTAGACTCTGACTCTACTTGTGGGAGTTCGATTCTCTCATCCCCAACCAAGAAGCCATCTGATTCGCTCAGATGGCTTTTTTGCTTTGCTTTTGGGCCGGTGTGACACAAACTTCTGATTTTTTTCCGGCGGGCGGGGCTATACTGTTCTTTGATGCAACAGGGCAATACGGAAGATAGGAGCCATGCAGAAGATAGGAGCCACGCAAATGAGCATTTGGGATGCATTCGGCAAAGGACGGTACAAGGGCTTTTCCCGGGAGGCGGGGCAGCTGCTGGACAAGGCGGTGGAGCTGGCCGGAGGGCTGGGCTGCAAAAAGGCGGACACCGGCCATCTGCTGTGGGCGATGCTGCAATCGGACGGCGGCCCGGCGGCCCGTTTTCTGGCCGGGAAGAACATCTCGGAGCTGGAGGTGCGGCGGCAGCTTTCCGCCGGGCGGAGCGGCACGGCCCTCCGGCTGGCCCGGGGCGACATGGCGGCAGACCTGCGCCGGGCGATGGACTACGCCGTCATCGGGGCACAGAACGCCCACCTGAGCCGGGCCGAGCCGGAACACCTGCTCTGCGCTATGCTGGAAGACGCCGACTGCGCCGCCGGGGTCATGCTGGCTTCGATGGGCGTCCAGCTCACCGAGGCGGTGCGGGAGTGCCGCCAGCTCTCGGGGCAGTTCATCCTGCCCATCCAGCCCCGGACGTCCCCGCCTCTGCCGCGAGGGAGCCGGGCCAGCGACAAATACTGCCGCGACCTGACCCGCCGGGCGGCGGACGGGGAGCTGGACCCGGTGTTCTGCCGGGAAAAGGAGCTGGACCGGATGGTAGAGATATTATGCCGCCGCCAGAAAAATAACCCCTGTCTCGTGGGGGAACCGGGCGTGGGCAAGACCGCGCTGGCCGAGGGTCTGGCCCAGCGCATCGCCGACAAGCAGGTGCCCCGGATGCTGCAGGGCCGGCGGCTGCTGGCGCTGGATATGGCCAGCCTCGTGGCGGGCACCAAGTACCGGGGCGACTTCGAGGAGCGGTTCAAGAACCTGCTGGAAGAGCTTGTCCGGGACGGCAGCGCCATCCTCTTTGTGGATGAGTTCCACACCATCGTGGGCGCAGGCGCGGCAGAGGGGGCCATCGACGCAGCCAGCATCTTAAAGCCGGTGCTGGCCCGGGGCGAGCTGCAGCTCATCGGCGCGACGACGAATCAGGAGTTCCGCACCCACATCCAGAAGGACGCCGCCCTCGAGCGCCGCTTCGGGCGGGTGCAAATTGAGGAGCCGACCCCGAAGCAGGCGGTGGACATTCTGGAAGGGCTGGCCCCCCGCTACGAGCGCTACCACGGCGTCCGCCTGCCCAATGAGGCCCTGCGGGAGGCGGTGGAGCTTTCGGTGCGGTACCTGCCGGGGCGCTGCCTGCCGGACAAGGCCATCGACCTTGTGGACGAGGCCTGCGCAGCGGTGCGCATCCGGGCCGAGCGGGAGGGGGAGAAGGACCCCGTCCTGAGCCGGAAGGAGATCGCCCGGGTGGTGGCGCAGGCCAGCGGCGTGCCCGCCGAGCGGGTGAGCGAAAAGGAGCGGGAGCGTCTGGCCCGCCTCGAGGAGCGGCTGAACGCCGAGGTGGTGGGGCAGAGCCGGGCCGTGGCTGCGGTGGCCGGAGCCATCCGGCGCAGCCGAACGGGGCTGGGCGAGCCGGGCAGGCCCATCGGGGCGCTGCTCTTCCTCGGGCCGACCGGTGTGGGCAAGACGGCGCTGGCAAAGGCGCTGGCCGAGAGCTGGTTCGGCAGCGAGAAAGCCCTGCTCAAGTTCGATATGTCAGAGTATCAGGAGCAGCACACGGTGGCCCGTCTGCTGGGTGCGCCTCCGGGCTATCTGGGCCACGACGAGGGCGGACAGCTCACCGAGGCCGTCCGCCGCCGCCCCTACAGCGTCGTCCTCTTCGACGAGATCGAAAAGGCCCACCCCGACATCCAGAACATCCTGCTGCAGATGCTGGAGGACGGCCAGCTCACCGACTCCATGGGCCGGAAGGCCGATTTCCGGAACACCATCGTCCTGCTGACGTCCAACCTCGGGGCACGGTTCCTTGCGGGGCAGAGCGCACCGCTGGGCTTTGGGGCGGGCAGCGAGGCCGCCTTTGAAAAGCAGTCGGAGGCCGCCGTCGCCGAGGCGAAAAAGTGGTTCCGGCCCGAGCTGGTGGGGCGGCTGGATGAGCTGATCGTCTTCCGCCCGCTGGAGGAGCAGAGCCTCTGCTCCATCGCCGAAAAGCTGCTGGGCCAGCTGGAAGAGCGTGCGGCCCGCAGCGGCTACCAGCTCACCCACACGGCCCGGGTCGGCCCGGCGCTGGCCGCAAAGGCCCGCTCGCCCTACGGGGCGCGGGAGCTGCGCCGACAGGTGGACCGTGCCGTGGAGCAGGCCTTCGCCGACCAGATCGCCTCCGGCAGCGTGAGCCTCGGCCAGCGCTGGACGGCAGACTGCACCGCCGACGGCACCATCGTGGTGGAGGAGACGCAGACGGCGGGCGTCGGGTGAAAAGCTCTTGCATCTGCTCTGGTTTTCCGCTATGATAGAGGGCAGGAATCACCAGAGGAGGAAACCGAATGCGCTATCTGTTTTTGCTCAACCCCGCCGCAGGCAAGCGGGACTGCACCACCGGGCTGACCCCGGCCATCCATGCCGCCGCCGGACGGGCGGGCATCCCGCCGGAGAAGCTGCAGGTCGTCGTGACCCAGTACGCGGGCCATGCCCGTGCACTGGCTGCGGAGGCGGCGCGCACCGCCGAGGCCGAGGGCGAGCCGGTGCGCATCTGGACGGCGGGCGGCGACGGCACCTTCAATGAGGCGCTGACGGGTGCCAATGGGTGCGCCCTTGCCGCCGTGGGGTGTCTGCCCTTCGGCAGCGGCAACGATTTCCTCCGCACCTACGGCACGAGGGAGGAGTTCGGCGACCTTGACGCGCAATTCGCGGGCGGGGCGGTGGACATTGATTTGATGGAGACCGACCTCGGCCTCTCGGCCACCATCTGCGCCGCCGGGCTGGACGCACAGGTGGCCTACGGCATCCCCCAGTTCCGGCGCATCCCCTTCTGCGGCGGCGAGATGGCCTACGCCCTCTCCATCGTCCGGCAGCTCTGCGGCCACATCGGCCGGAAGGTGGCGTTCACCATCGACGGCGAGGAGCTGACGGTGGACTGCCTGATGTGCGCGGTCTGCAATGGCCGCACCTACGGCGGCGGCTTCTACGCCGCGCCGGAGGCCCGGCCCGACGACGGCTGGCTGGACGTCTTTATCATCCGCAGGGTGGGCCGACTGACCATCGCCCGGCTGCTGGGGATGTACAAGGGCGGGAAGCACTTCCGGGACGGTGCGCTGACCGAGCAGGCGAAGCCCTACTTCCTCTACCGCCGGGCCAAGTGCGTCTCCCTGCGCCCTGCGGATGGGCGAGGCCCCATCGTGGCGACGGCGGACGGCGAGTGCGCCCCCTGCGAGGCCATCACCGCCCGGCTCAGGCCGCTGGCGGGGCACGTCCTGCTGCCAAAGCCCGCCTACGAGCGGTTCATGGCTCAGCGTGCCAGCGTATAAACGGAAAGACTGCGAAGCGCCCTGCCGGGGGCGCTTTTTTGCTGTCATAAAATATTAACAAAGAAATTTGCAAAAACCCTTGATTTTTCTGCCGGAGATGAGTACAATACACTTAGCACTCAGGGAAATGGAGTGCTAAACACCCGGAGGGAGAAGCCCCGGGCCATGAAAAAGTTTCACTTTTATTTTTTATAATAGGAGGGCAAGAACGATGAAGATCATTCCTCTTGCAGACCGTGTTGTTATCAAGACTGTTGAGGTCGAGGAGACCACCAAGGGCGGCCTCATCCTGACCGGCAGCGCCAAGGAGAAGCCGCAGGTGGCACAGGTCGTGGCCGTCGGCCCCGGCGGTGTCGTGGACGGCAAGGAAGTCAAGATGACCGTCAAGGTGGGCGATAAGGTGCTCACCAGCAAATACTCCGGCACCGAGGTCAAGGTGGACGGCGAAGAGTGCACCATCGTGCGTCAGGCCGACATCCTGGCCATCGTGGAGTAAGCGTCTTTCCCTCATCACTGGATCATCAAGCTTTTATAAAGGAGCGATAAGAATATGGCTAAGCAGATCAAGCAGGGCGAGGAAGCCCGCAAGGCACTGTGTGCCGGCATCGACACTCTGGCAGATACCGTTAAGATCACCCTCGGCCCCAAGGGCCGCAACGTGGTGCTGAGCAAGAAGTTCGGCGCCCCCGTCATCACCAACGATGGTGTCACCATCGCCAAGGAGATCGAGCTGAAGGACGAGTTTGAGAACATGGGCGCACAGCTGGTGCGTGAGGTCGCCACCAAGACCAACGACGCCGCAGGCGACGGCACCACCACCGCTACCGTTCTGGCACAGGCAATGGTCACCGAGGGCATGAAGAATGTCACCGCCGGTGCAAACCCGATGGACATCCGCCGCGGCATGAGCAAGGCTGTCACCAAGGCTGTCGAGACCATCAAGGCCCACAGCCAGAAGGTCAAGGACTCCAATGACATCGCCCGCGTCGGCACCATTTCTGCCGGTGATCCCGAGATCGGCCGCCTCATCGCAGAGGCCATGGAGAAGGTCACCTCCGACGGCGTCATCACCATCGAGGAGAACAAGACCACGGCTGAGACCTACAACGAGATCGTCGAAGGTATGCAGTTCGACCGCGGCTACCTGACCCCCTATATGGTCACGGATACCGACAAGATGGAGGCTGTGCTGGACAACGCCGCCATCCTCATCACCGATAAGAAGATCAGCGTCATTCAGGATCTCGTCCCCCTGCTGGAGCAGGTGATGCAGAACGGCATGAAGCTGCTGATCGTGGCAGAGGACATCGAGGGCGAGGCTCTGTCCACCCTGATCGTCAACCGCCTGCGCGGCACCCTGAACGTCTGCGCCGTCAAGGCCCCCGGCTTCGGCGACCGCCGCAAGGAGATGCTGCAGGACATCGCCATCCTGACCGGCGGCACCGTCGTGTCTGCTGACCTCGGCTACGAGCTGAAGGACACTACCGTCGATATGCTGGGCCACGCCCGTCAGGTCAAGGTCACCAAGGAGAACACCACCATCGTGGGCGGCGCAGGCGACAAGGACGCCATCGCATCCCGCATCGCACAGATCCGCAACCAGATCGAGGCTGCTACCAGCGACTTTGACCGCGAGAAGCTGCAGGAGCGTCTGGCAAAGCTGGCGGGCGGCGTGGCCGTCATCAAGGTCGGCGCTGCCACTGAGGTCGAGATGAAGGACAAGAAGCTCCGCATCGAGGACGCTCTGAACGCCACCAAGGCAGCTGTTCAGGAGGGCGTCGTCGCTGGCGGCGGCACTGCCCCCATCAACGCCATCCCCGCAGTCCGTGAGCTGTGCGACACGCTGGAAGGCGACGAGCGCACCGGCGCAAAGATCGTCCTGAAGGCTCTGGAGGCTCCTCTGCGCCAGATCGCCAAGAACGCCGGCCTCGAGGGCAGCGTCATCATCGACAAGATCGTCTCTGCCAACAAGCCCAACTACGGCTTCGACGCCCAGAATGAGGTCTACGTGGAGGATATGATCGCCGCAGGCATCGTTGACCCCACCAAGGTCACCCGCTCCGCTCTGGAGAACGCAGCTTCTGTCGCTGAGATGGTGCTGACCACCGAGAGCCTCGTGGCCGACCTGCCCGAACCCCCGGCTGCTCCTGCTGCCGGCGGCGATATGGGCGGCATGGGCGGCATGTACTAATAATTGCCTAAAAACCGCATGAATCCTTGATTTTTGGAGCGCGCAAAAGCGGATTTACGCCAAACTTACGCCACTTACGCCAAAAATCAAAGCGCACTATAGGGTAACAAAATCGGCACTCGCTGAAAAGCGGGTGCCGATTTTTTGCGTCTAGGGGATTTGAAGACTCATGAAACCCACTGATGGTTTCTGCGAGCGGCAGACTGTCAGCGGCTTTATTGTTGACGAAAAACAAAGGTAGGGATACAATAATAAAAAAGAATGTAAAACCGGAAGGGAGCGTGCCGCCATGGAAAATCAGAGGGACTTCTGCACAGAATGCCGCAGAGAAACGAACTACACCCTGAAGAAAATCAAAATCAACCAGACCATCCGGGAAAAGGAATATACTTTTGAGATCACGGCTGCTTTCTGCAACGAATGCGGCGGCGAAATGGGCTAAAGAAGCATACTGCAACAATGATATAAAAGTAGTTTCTTTTCGTGTGAGGTAGAATCAATGAATGCTGACTATGTTGAAAATATCATTCGAAATATTGATGAGAAGTCTTATACCTATAAGTGCATCTTGGTTGATGGTACTTGGGGCATTGGAAAGTCCTATATGGTAAGAAAAGCCTTAGAGGACAAGAAAGATAAGGCTTTTTATGTATCGCTGTTTGGGCTGGAAAGTGCTCAGCAAATATATCATGATATTTTATATCAACTGCTTCTTCATACAGAGAATGGTGGAAAATTAGTTGAGTGGTGTAAGGATATAACTAAGATTTTTGGAAATTTCAATGAAAAGATAAAAAATATAAATACTATTTTGGAAAGTCATTTTTCAGAACGGGATTTACTGAAAACGATAATCCAAAAATTTGAAGGACATTGTATTATTGTGGTTGATGATTTAGAAAGGCATAAAAAAGTAGTGAACTTTGAGGAAGCTTTGGGAATAATTGAAAA
>NZ_DAWCVJ010000006.1:0-61946 GCF_052358865.1 Faecalibacterium sp. | reverse complement strand
AAGCCTCCCCTCGATAGGGGAGGTGGCACGGCGTCAGCCGTGACGGAGAGGTTTAACCCCACCAGAAAGGAGGTCTCCCATGTACGAAGCGCTCCTGAAAAGCACCCCCGAATACCAGAAGATCGCGGCCAGCCTTGCGTCGCCGGGGCCGGCGGCACTGTTCGGCCTGCCTCCGGCGGGCCGGGCGCTGCTTTACGCCTCCCTCCAGAAGGACACAGGCCGCGTCCTCTGCATCGTCACCCCCGGCGAGGCCGAGGCCACCCATTTCGCCGACGACCTCAAGACGCTGGGCCTTTCGGCGGCGGTATTCCCGCCCCGGGACTTCATGCTCCGCCCCGTGGAGGGCGCGGGCCGCGAGTACGAGTACCGGCGGCTGTCGGTGCTGGGCGCACTGGCGGGCGGACGGCTGCAGGCCGTCTGCGTCCCCGCCGAAGCCCTGCTCCAATACACGGTGCCGCAGGATGAGTTCCTGAAAAACACCCTCACCCTCAAGCCCGGCATGGTCTACAACCGGGAAGCGCTGGTAGAGCGGCTCTTCGCCGCCGGGTATGTGCGGCGCAGTCAGGTGGACGGCCCGGGCCAGTTCAGCGTCCGGGGCGACATCGTGGACATCTACGCCCCGGATATGCACCAGCCCGCCCGTGTGGAATACTGGGACGATGAGATCGACTCTCTGGCCTCCTTCGACCTGCTGACCCAGCGGCGGGACGGCGCGCTCGAGAAAATTTATCTTTCCCCTGCCCGTGAGGTGCTGTTCGGCAGCACGGCCGACACGGCGGACGCCCTCCGCGCCGCCCAGAAAAAAGCCCGGGGCAAGCGCCGCACCGCCCTTGAAAAGGCGATGGAGGCCGACCTTGCCCAGCTGGACAGCGGCGTCATGCCCGAGGCCATGGACAAATACTACGGCCTGCGGTACGAGACGCCCGCCACCCTCCTTGACCATCTCCGCAGCCCCATCTTCATCCTCGACGAGGTGGGCGGCATCCGGGACGCCCAGAAGGCCACCGAATTCCGCCGCAGCGAGGAGCTGACCGGCCTGCTGGAAGAGGGCGTCCTCTGCCCCGGCCTCGATGTGCTCTACCAGACCATGGACGACCTCGCCATCGCAGCCCAGAAACAAAGCACCCTGCTCTGCGAGAACTTCCTGCGGGGCATGAATGAGTTCAAACTCAAAGACCTCGTCAACGCCGAGGCCTTTGCTGCCCCCAACTGGGGCGGCGACCTTGCCTCCCTGCGGGAGGACCTCGACCCGCTGGTGGCGCAGGGGTACGCCGTCGTCCTCTTTGCCGGCACGCCCAAGGGCGCGGCGGCCCTCACCCGGGACCTCGCGGACAAGGGCTACGCCGTCAGCATGAGCCGGGACGTCCGGCCCACAAAGGGGCTGGTGCAGGTCCTGCCCGGCCACCTCACGGCAGGCTGCACCTTCCCCTTTGCCCATGCCGCCGTCCTCTCGTCCCGGCGCCACGGTCTGGGCGACGAGGCCGCCGAGGCCAAAAAGCGCAAGAAAAATAAGAACGCCCTCTCCAGCCTGTCGGACATCAAGCCCGGCGACTATGTGGTGCATCAGAGCCACGGCATCGGTATGTATGCGGGCATCCAGCGCCTTGAGGTACAGGGCGCGATAAAGGATTACCTCAAGATCCAGTATTCCGGCTCGGACGTGCTCTATGTGCCCGTCACCCAGCTGGACCTGCTGAGCCGCTACACCGCCCCCGGCGACGAGGAAAAGGTGAAGCTGGCCAAGCTGGGCGGCACCGAGTGGCAGCGCACCCGCGCCAAGGTGAAAAAGGCCACCGAGGAGATGGCGCAGGAGCTGATCGAGCTTTACGCCCGCCGACGGCAGGCCGTGGGCTACGCCTTTCCCGCCGACGGCGACTGGCAGAGCGACTTTGAATCCCGCTTCGAGTACGACGAGACGGACGACCAGCTCAACGCCACCGCCGAGATCAAAAAGGACATGGAAAAAGGCTGGCCCATGGACCGCCTGCTCTGCGGCGACGTCGGCGTCGGCAAGACCGAAGTCGCCCTCCGGGCGGCCTTCAAGTGCGTCATGGGCGGCAAGCAGTGCGCCATCCTCGCCCCCACCACCCTGCTGGCGTGGCAGCACTACAACACCATCATCTCCCGCATGGAGGCTTTCCCGGTGAAGGTCGGGATGCTCTCCCGCTTCCGCACCGCAAAGCAGCAGAAGGAGACGCTGCGGGGCTTACAGTCCGGCAGCGTGGACATCGTCGTCGGCACCCACCGTCTCCTCTCCAAGGACGTCCGCTTCCACGACCTCGGCCTTGTCATCATCGACGAGGAGCAGCGCTTCGGCGTCAAGCATAAGGAGAAGCTGAAGGAGAACTTCATCGGCGTGGATATGCTGACCCTCTCGGCCACCCCCATCCCCCGCACCCTGAACATGGCCATGAGCGGCATCCGCGACCTTTCCACCATCGAGCAGCCCCCCATCGAGCGCCAGCCCGTGGAGACGTTCGTGCTGGAATATAACGACGTCATCCTTGCCGAGGCCATGAAGAAGGAGCTGGCCCGGGGCGGTCAGGTCTACTATCTCCACAACCGTGTGGACAACATCGAGTCCACAGCCGCCCATGTCAGCCAGATGGTGCCCGGCGCACGGGTGGGCATCGCCCACGGCAAGATGACCGAGGAGGAGCTGAACCCCGTCTGGCAGCATCTGCTGAACGGCGAGATCGACATCCTCGTCTGCACCACCCTCATCGAGACGGGCATCGACGTGCGCAACTGCAACACCCTCATCATCGAGGATGCCGACCGGATGGGCCTCGCCCAGCTGTACCAGATCAGAGGCCGTGTGGGCCGCTCTGGCCGGAAAGCCTACGCCTACTTCACCTTCCGGCGGGACAAGACCCTCACCGACATCGCCCAGAAGCGGCTTTCCGCCATCCGGGAGTTCACAGCCTTCGGCTCCGGCTTCCGCATCGCCATGCGCGACCTACAAATTCGCGGCGCAGGCAGTCTGCTGGGCCACAGCCAGCACGGCCACATGGAGGCCGTGGGCTACGACCTCTATGTCAAGATGCTGGGACAGGCCATCGCCCGGGCCAAGGGCGAACCCGTCCAGCGGGACAAGAGCGAGTGCCTCGTGGACCTGCGGGTGGACGCCTTCATCCCCGAGAAGTATATCGCCGACGGCCCGGGCCGCATCGAGGCCTACAAGCGCATCGCCGCCATCCAGACCCCCGAGGACGCCGCCGACGTGCTGGACGAGCTGATCGACCGCTACGGCGACCCGCCCCCCTCGGTCAGCGACCTTGTCAGCGTCTCGCTGGTGCGGGTCCAGGCCGCCGCCGTGGGCGTCTACGAAGTCACCCAGAAGAAGGACACCCTGCTCTTACAGGTCGAGACGCTGGACGTCGGCATGATACGCGGCCTGCTCATCGCCTTTAATGGCCGGGTGACGGCAGGTGCGGGTACCAAGCCCTACCTCTCAGTGATCCTTCAGCCCGACGAAAAGCCGCTGGAACTGCTGCAAAGCATCCTCCGGGCGATGGCGGACATCCTTGCCGCCCCGCAGGAGGAAGCCTCCGGCAAAAAATAAACTTTATCAGGAGTACACTTATGAAAAAGAAACTCATCGCGCTCGTCTGCGCCCTCGCACTGGCCGTCGGCCTCGTGGGCTGCAGCCTCTCCACCCCGGATTCCATCGGCACCATCGGCGATGTGGACATCCCCTCCGGCCTCTATCTGCTGGCCCAGTTCGACGCCTACCAGACCGCCGCCGACCTCGCCTCCGACGAGCAGGATGCCTCCAAGGTGTCCAGCTTCCTCAAAGCCACCATCACCGTCGATGATGCCACCGGCGAGACCGCCGTGGTCAGCGACTATGTGGCCCAGAAGACCCTCGAGAACCTCGAGTCCTACGCCGCCATCGAGACCCGCTTCGACGCGCTGGGCGGCGTGCTGACCCCCGACGAGGAGGCACAGGCCGACAGCTATGCCTCCCAGCTGATGGAGCAGAACGGCGACCTCTATAAGGCCAACGGCATCGGCCTCGACACCCTCAAGCGGTTCGAGCGCATCCTCATCAAGAGCAGCGACCTGCTCACCCTCTGCTACGGCACCGACGGCGAGACCCCCGTCTCCGACGCTGAGCTGACCAGCCACCTCGAGGACGATATGGTCTACATCCGCTACACCGTCATCCCGCTGTACAATACCAGCACCTTCGCCTTTGCCGACGACGACCAGAGCACCCAGATGCTGGAGCTGGCCCAGACCGCCGCCGAGAGCTACAACGCCGCCGTCCACGCTGACGCCGCAGCCCAGACCTCCGCCTTCGGCGCTGCCGTCTCTGCCGCTCTGCCCGACATCTACGCCGTGCTGGACAGCACGCCGTCCTCCGACGCTGCTTCTCTCTCCACCGCCCTGCTGGGTGCTGCCGACATCGACTCCACCTTCTCTGAGGAGGGCGCTGCCGACGCCGTCCGTGCCCTGAAGCCCGGCGAGGCAGCTGCGGTGCAGTACTCCGGCTATGCGCTGATGCTCCTCGTCCGCCTCGACCCGCTGGAGGCCGACACGCTGGACGCTCTCCGCGCACAGGCCCTCTCCGACATGAAGAGCAGCGAGCTGCAGGACAGCATCCAGTCCTTCGGCGCTTCGCTGCCTCATGCGCTGGACACCGCCGCCATGAAGAAGCTTCCGGCCTCCAAGATCAAGAACACCCAGAGCGACCAGTAATTTTTCCGGAATAAGATGCAAAAAACTCCGAGGGCCTTCCGGCTCCCGGAGTTTTTTTGCTGTCAGGATACGACCTTTTCAAATTCCGCTTCCAGCGCCTCATTGACGGCCCGGATGGCAGCGGCCTCGGGCTTGATGGCCCGGCGGTCGTAGGTGAACAGGCCGTTCACCTCATCCTCCACATCGGTCAGCTGCGTGTATACCAGCGCCGAGAGGCCCTTTCTCAGCTGGGGCAGAATGGTCTTGAGCTGCAAGTCACGGTAGCGCCTGGTCAGTTCGGCCCGGCTTCTGACTGTGCCGTAGCCGTAGGTCTTCCGGGGCGGCTCATGGCCGGGCATGGGCCACGCGATGCCGCCGTACTCGCTGAGGGCCACCGTCCGCGCTTTCGGGCGGATGCGGACCGGATAGAAGTAGTTGTGGATGGAGTGAACATCTCCCCCGCCCCGGTCGAACCAGCCGCTGGCCTCATCCACCAGACGGGTCGGGTCGAGGGCGCGGAGGGCCTTCGTCGCTTTCTCTGCGTCGAACTGCCCCCAGCCCTCATTGAAGGGCACCCAGCATCCGATGGAGGGGTGCTGGCCCAGCGCGGCCACCGTGTCGGCCAGCTCCCGGCTGTACTCCTCCCGGCTGTGGGCGCTGCCCCGGCCCAGCAGGCCCCAGAGCAGCTTCCCGTCCGGGGCATAGCGCAGCAGTGGCTGCAAAGCGTTCGTCAGATAGGTGACGTACCACATGGGGTAGGCCCCGCCGCCGTTCACCATATCCTGCCAGACGATGATGCCCAGTTTATCGCAGTGGTAATACCACCGCTCCGGCTCGATCTTGGCGTGCTTGCGCAGCAGATTGAAGCCCAGCTCCCGCACGGTGTGCAGCTCGTGCTCCACTGCCCCGTCGGAGGGCGGCGTATAAAGGCCCTCGGGCCAGTAGCCCTGATCCAGCAGGCCGTTGAGGAGGATGGGCTTTCCGTTCAGGAAAAAGCGCTTCACGCCCCGTCCATCCTCTCTGCACTCCCACTTGCGGAGGGCGAAGTAGCTGTGTACGGTATCGAACCCCTCCTCTTCGCCCTGCGTCGTACCAACGGTCAGGTCGTAGAGGAAGGGGCTGTCGGGACTCCACGGGAAGAAGTGCTCCTCGGAGATATTCAGGGTCACTTCGCCGTCTTGGTCGGCCTCGTCGCTGCCCCAGTCCTCGGCGATGGTCACGCCTCCGGCCCGGACAGCCGCCCAGACATTTACCGCGCCGCCGGGCTTCGTGGTATGGACTCTGACCGTCACAGTCCGGGCGTCATAGTCTGGGGTGACGGTGAGGCTTTCGATATAGTTTTCCGGCACCCGCTCGAGCCAGACGGTCTGCCAGATGCCGCTCTGGGCCGGGTAGAACATCCCGCCGGGCTTGAGGGTCTGCTTGCCTCTGGCCTGCGTGCCCGCACCGGTGGGGTCTTGGACCGCCACCCAGAGGGTATTGTGCCCCTGCGGGCGGAGCAGGTCGGTGATGTCCAGCGTGAAGGGCCAGTAGCCGCCCCGGTGTCCCCCGGCCAGACGGCCGTTGACCTCCACCGCGCAGGCATAGTCCACCGCCCCAAAATGGAGCAGGACCCGCCCTCCCTCGCCCGCCGGGGGCGTGAAGGCGCGGTGATAGTGGAGCCACTGGCCGGGCTGCAAGGTGCGGCTCACACCGGAGGCCCTTGCCTCGGGCGAATAGGGCACGAGGATGCTGCCGTCCCACCGGGCCGGAAACTCCGGGCTTCTGGTGATGGCGTAATCCCACAGGCCGTTCAGATTCAGATAGCTGTCCCGGCGCAGGCTGGGACGGGGATATTCGGGGAGCGGATGCATTTTATTTCCTCACTTATAGGCCGCAGCCAGCTTTTCCAGCGCAGGCAGGCTGCGCTCCACCTTCTCGGTGTCGATGCAGTAGGCAAAGCGGACATAGCCCTTGACGCCGAAGGTGTCGCTGGGCACCAGCAGCAGGTCGAACTCCCGGGCCTTGAGGCAAAAGGCATTGGCGTCCTCTTCCAGCGCCTTCGGAAAGATGTAGAAGGTGCCGCCGGGGCGCTCCACCTCGAAGCCCAGCTCTGTGAGCTTGTCGTAGAGCAGGTTCATGTTCGTCTCGTAGACGGAAAGGTCGCTGGTCGCGTCGAGGCACTGGGCCACGGCGCGCTGGATGATGCTGGGCGGGCAGTTGTGGCCGGTGAAGCGGGAGATCTGGGCCATCATATCCACCAGCAGCTCCTCGCCCTCACAGCCGGGCCGGACGGCCACATAGCCCAGACGCTCGCCGGGGAGGCTCAGGCTCTTGGAGAAGGAGAAGCAGGTCAGGGTGTGGGGATAGAATGCCGCCGGGTAAGGCACCTTCCTTCCGTCAAACGCGATGTCGCGGTAAGGCTCATCGCTGACGAGGAAGATCGTGTGGCCGAAGGCCCTGCTTTTCTCGGTCAGGATGTCAGCCAGCCGGGTCAGCGTCCCGGCAGAGTAGACCACGCCGGTGGGGTTGTTGGGGGTGTTGATGAGGACGCAGGCGACATTCTCGTTCAGCATCGCCTCAAAGGCGTCGAGGTTCGGCTGGAAGGCCGGGGCCTGCGGGGGCACGACCTTCAGGACCGCGCCGGTGCCCCCAACATAGGGGCCGTACTCCGGGAAATAGGGCGCGAAGGTCAGCACCTCGTCGCCGGGCTTGGTCACAGCGCGGATGGCGTGGGCGATGGCCCCCGCCGCACCCGTGGTGGGGAAAATATCCTTCTGCTCGTAGGGCAGGCCGAAGGTCCCGGCCAGATGGGCCGCCACAGCGGTGCGGAAGCCCGGGTCGCCCTGACTGGGGCAGTAGCCGTGGAGGGCCACCGGCTCCTCCTCGGCCAGCAGGGTCTGCATGGTCTTGGTGAACTTGTCCGGGCAGGGCACGCTGGGGTTGCCCAGTGAGTAGTCGAACACGTTCTCATAGCCGATCTCGGCGGCGCGCTGTTTGCCATACATGAAAGTCTCGCGGATGACGCTCTTATGGCCCAGCATGGCGCGGTAAGTCTCGTTCAGCATAATACTTCCCCTCTTTTTCTTATTGTTCCTCTTCGGGCGGGGCAGACGCATAGCTCTGCTCCACCTTTATGACACAGCAGTATTTCGGGTCCTGCTCCTTGACGAAATTGCACATCTCGGCCAGCCGGGCATCCTTATCGCCGGTGTAGCCCGCCGGGAAGACAAGGTCGAAGAGAACATTGGTGTGGCTGTCTCCCGGCACGATGCGCAGGTCATGGACGGACAGGCGCGGGTCCATCTGGCGGGCTTTCTCCATCAGACGGCTGCGCAGGACGCCCACGGCGGCGTCCGATGTCACGATGGGGTCGTAGTGGATGGTGACCTGCAGGCGGTCTTTTTCCATAAATTCCCGCTCGATGTTGTCGATGATGTCGTGGGCCTCCAAGGGGTCGGCCTCCGCCGGGAACTCGATGTGGAGCGAGGCGAACTGATGCCCCGGGCCGTAATCGTGGACCATCAGGTCGTGGACGCCCAGCACGCCGGGATAGCTCATGACGGTGCGCTCGATGTGCTCCACCAGCTCTGGCGAGGGGCTTTCGCCCAGAAGCGGGCTGAGGGTATCCATCATCAGCCCCCACCCCGACCACAGGATGAACCCGGCCACCGCCACGCCCATGAGGCCATCCAGCACATCCCAGCCCGTCAGGCGGGAGAGGACGGTGGACAGGAGGACGGCGCTGGTGGTCAGTACGTCGTTCCGGCTGTCGGCGGCGGTGGCCATCAGGGTCTCAGAGCCAATGCGCTGGCCGATGGTCTTGTTGAAACGGCTCATCCAGAGCTTGACGCCGATGGACGCCGCCAGCACCGCCACGCTGAGCCAGCTGAACACCACCGCCGTGGGGTGGAGCACCTTCAGGACCGATTCCTTCAGCAGCGAAAGCCCGATGGCGAGGATGGTGACGCAGACCACGAGGCCCGCGAGGTACTCATACCGGGCGTGGCCGTAGGGGTGCTTCTCGTCCGGGCCTTTGGCTGCCAGCCGGAAGCCCACAAGGCTCACCACGTTGGAGGAAGCGTCCGAAAGGTTGTTCAGCGCGTCGGCCATGATGGCGATGGAGCCGAAAAGGGTGCCCGCCGTCAGCTTGCCCAGACAGAGCAGAATATTGCAGGCCATACCCACAAGGCTGGCCAGATTGCCGTAGGCCGTGCGGACGGCGGCGTCCTTCGTGTCCTCCGGATGCCTGATGAACAGGCGGATAAGCAGTCGTGTCATAAATATTTCCTCTCAGCAGATGTACCAATGCTATCAGTATAGCACTGCACTTTATGGTTTTAAAGCATTTCTGCAAATTTTTCGGGTGCAGAAAGCCCCCGGCGGGGAAGTTCCCTGCCGGGGGCCGAGGGTTCAGCGTGGAATGCCTTATTTATCCGAAGGCTTGCTCAGGTCGATGCTGCGGATGATCTTGCGCACGGGCAGCACGCTCTTGGCGTTCATGGACAGCTCATCCACGCCCATCCGCAGGAAGGTCTCGGTGAGGGCGGTGTCTGCGCCCAGCTCACCGCAGATGCCCACCCAGATGCCATGGCGGTGGCCCGCGTCGATGGTCATCTTGATGGCCCGGAGGACAGCGGGGTGGTGGGGGTTGAAGAACGGCTCCAGCTTTGCGTTCTGACGGTCCAGCGCACAGGTGTACTGGGTCAGGTCGTTGGTGCCGATGGAGAAGAAGTCGCACTCCTCCGCCAGCTCGTCCGCGATGAGGACGGCGGCAGGCGTCTCGATCATGGTGCCCACTTCCATCTTCTCGTCGAACTTCTTGCCCTCTGCACGCAGCTCGGCGCGGCACTCGTCCAGCACGGCCTTGGCGTCCTGCAGCTCCCGCAGGCTGGTGATCATGGGGAACATGATGCTCATGTTGCCGTAGGCCGAAGCCCGCAGCAGCGCACGCAGCTGGGTCTTGAAGAAGTCCTTCCGGGTCAGGCAGATGCGGATGGCGCGGTAGCCCAGTGCGGGGTTGTCCTCGTGGTCCAGCTTCATGTAATCCACGGTCTTGTCCGCGCCGATGTCGCAGGTGCGGACGACCACCTTGCGGGGCGCAAGGCTCTCCAGCACCTGCTTATAGGCCTCGAACTGGTAGTCCTCCGTCGGGAAGTCCTTGCAGTTGAGGTAGACGAACTCGGTGCGGAAGAGGCCGACGCCGCCGGCGTCGTTCTGCTGCACCGCACCCACGTCGCCCATGCCGCCGATGTTGGCAAAGACGTTGATGGTCCTGCCGTCAAGGGTGGTGTTGGGCTTGCCCTTCAGCTCCTGTAAGAGGGCCTGCTTTTTCTGGTCCTCCTGCTGGCGCTTTTTCAGGCTCTTGAGCAGGTCGGGGGTGGGGTCAACGTAGACGCAGGCATTGTAGCCGTCCACGACCGCCATCTTGCCGTCCCAGTCGTCCTGAATGTCCTTGCACTGGATAAGGGCGGGGATGTTCATGCTGCGGGCGAGGATGGCGGTGTGGCTGTTGGAGCTGCCCTCCCGGGTGATGAAGCCCAGCAGCAGGCTCTTGTCCATCCGGACAGTCTCGGAGGGGGCGAGGTCCTCTGCCACGAGGATGCTCGGCTCGGTGCCCTGCAGCGTCGCGTTGTCCACCCCCTGCAGAATATCGAGGATGGCCTGCGCGATGTCGATGACATCGGCGCTGCGGGCCTGCAAATAGGGGTCGTCCATAGCCGCAAAGACGGCGGCCTGATTGTCTCCGGCGGTCTTGACGGCGTACTCGGCGCAGCGGTGCTGGCCGTTGATGATCTCTTTGATGGCGTCCACGAAGTCGTCGTCGTCCAGCATCATGGCATGGATGTTGAACACCTCGGCGATGTCCTCGCCGGCCTCAGCCAGAGCCTTCTCGTAGAGGGCGGTCTGCTGGTCGATGGCCTTGGCGCGGGCATCCTCAAAGCGCTGGAGTTCAGCGGCGGTGTCGGCCACCTCAGCGGCGGAGATAACGGTATTCTTTTTCTTATAGATCTTCAGCTTTCCGATGGCAATGCCATTCAGGATGCTTTTACCGGTGCCTACCTGCATTGCATTTTCTCCTTATTTCATCGTTTTCATCTTCGTAACAAAAAGCCCTCGCAGGCATTCCCCGCAAGGGCTTCTCATCACACTGGGCGATCAGACGTTCTCGCTCAGGAATTTCTGGATCGCTTCGGCGCAGGCGGCCTCGTCGTCGCCCTCCACTTTGATGGTCACGGTGTCGCCCTGCTTGACGCCCATGCCCATCAGGGCCATCAGCTTGCGCAGGTCGCAGGTCTTGCCTGCCTTTTCGAGGGTAGCGGTGCTTGCAAAGCCCTTGGCCACCTTGACGAGCAGGCCGGCGGGACGTGCGTGGATGCCGCAGGCATCCTTAACGGTGTACTGGAATTCCTTCATGATCATTTTCTCCTTACTTCATCCGATCCTCCCGGGCAGCTCACCCTGCCCATCGGGACACAGCACTCGAACCTTCTGGCTGCTGGATGTCTATCTCTATTATAAACCTTAGTCGTTCTTTTTTCACCCTTCCATATTGCCGATTTTTTATCAAAAATTTTAGTAACATTGAACAGAATATTTTTCCAGAAATACCACTATTGCACATCTTTTCTGCTTCACCGCACTTTTTCGTGCAAAATGACACCTATTCGACGGGGTAGCCCTCGGCGTCCAGCGGCAGGTCGGTATACTGCACGGGCTGGCTCTGTGCATTTTCCGGCTCTCCGGAGGTCTGTTGCGCCTGTTCACTGGTCAGCTCTTCGTCGTGGCGCTCGCCCCAGTCCCCGCTGAAATCCTCGCCCGAGGTCTGCCGGGCCTGTTCGTCGGTCAGCTCCTCATCGTGCCGCTCTCCCCAGTCGCCGCTGAAGTCCTCGCCGGACACCTGCTCGGCCTCCTGCAATGCCATGGCGGTCTGGGCGTCCTTCAGGCCCGTGACGACGCCGGAGGGCTTTTCCAGCAGATACGCCCCGACGGCCTTCTTCCGGTAGACCAGCAGCACGCCGTAGCTGCTCACGTCGCCCCGGCTGGCGGCGGGGATGAGCGCCGTCCACTTTTCCACCGTCTTGCCCTTGTAGCGGGTGAGGTCCATCCCGCTCTGCTGCACCACCCCATTGAAGGCCGAGAAGCTGTCGTCCCACTTCCGGGGGATCTTGACCTTGTCGGCGGTGATGGACGCCCCATCTACGTCCAGCCCGTAGCCCGTGAACCACGTCTGGATGTCCTGTGCACTTTCGATCTTATTGTTCGCCGCCGCGACGGCCACCGTGCGGGTGCTGATGTAACGCCCCAGCATGGCGCTGAACACCACCAGCGCACAGCACAGTGCCCCAACGCCCACCTTCTTGACGCTTGCCTTACTCAGTGTGACCACAAACATACCCATGCCTCCCACCCATTCAGTTTTGTCCGTACAGCATACGCAAAGCGGGGCAGGATTATGCAAAAAACGGGGCCGCTTTGCAGCAGTCCCGTTTCAAGGTTCAGGATTCAGTTTCCGGCGGCGGGCGTCGTGCGGTAGATGCCGAGGCTGTTGTCCGGCATCGGCATCTTCACCCGGGAGGCCCGGTCGTTCACGGCCACCATCAGGGCGGCCATCCCGGCCAGCACCGCAGCGATGATGAGCCATTTTACAAAGTCAGGCAGTTTTTTCATCGGTCACATTCTCCGTCATGCCGGGCGGCAGAGGGCGCGGGCGCGGGCCAGCAGCGCCGCCGCCTCCGGCCCGGAGAGGGCACGCACCCACGCCGGACGCTCTGCCGCGCCCGGGCCAGCGCTGTCGGCCTCGGCGAAGGTGGCGAGACCGGTGTCCGTGCGGTCGTTCCACGCGATGAAGCCTTCCGGGGCGATGTGGGCACCGAGGCGGCAGTCCAGCACCGCCGTCTTCCCCTCGGGACGCCACGGACGGCCCAGATAGACGCTGCCCGCCGGGCAGTCGGAGACGAAATCGCAGTTCCAGAACACGAAGCCCAGCCCGTCGGCTTTGCCCGACGGGGCGGTGACATAGCTGTGGGGGATGTGGTTATCCACGGTGCGGAGGGTGCAGTTCTCGAACAGCGCATCTCCGCCGCCGAAGATGAAATCGATGTCCCCCGCGATCTCGCATTCGGTATAGTACTGGGCCGTCGGGCGGCGGGGCGCAAGGCCCCTCGGACCGAGGAAGCCGTCCTTCTCCCGCTCCTTTTCGGGCAGCGGGGCGCAGAAGAGGGTATCCTGATTGCCCAGCAGCTTCACCCGCCGGAACACCGCCCGAGCGCTGTCCACATAGGCCGCGACGGCCTGCCCGGCCTGTGCGCCCGGCCCTGCGTCATTCTCGATGGTCATGTCCTCCACGCAGAGCGTCCCGCCGCTGAAAAAGGCGGTGTAGCTGCGGAAGGTGTGGGTAGGACGGCCGTCCTTGTGGGGCAGCTTTCCGCCGTCGCCCCACACGAGCCGTGTCCGGTCTGCGCCCGCCCCCCGCAGGGTGATGCAGCGCTTCTCGCAGATCAGCTTTTCCCGGTAAAGTCCGGGGCCGACCTGCACCAACGCTTCCTCCTCATAAGGTACGGCCAGCACCGCCTCCGCGATGGATGCGAAGTCGCCGCTGCCGTCCTGTGCAACTGTGATCGTCAGCATGATAATCTCTCCTATGGTCAGTTGGGATACTTTTCAGTATACCCCTTTGCCGCCCAAAAAGCAATCTCAACTGTTCTCGAGCCGGAGCACCGCAGCGGTGATGTCGTCGGGCCTGCCCCGCTGGACAGCACGGGCACGGGCCGCCTCCACCAGCTTTTTCGCCAGCAGGTCAGGGGCTTCGGCCTTGGCAGCGGAAAGCTCCAGTTGCTGGAGCACCCAGCCCGGGCCGTCTGCCAGCAGACCGTCCGACACCAGCACCACATAGTCCCCCGCTGTCAGATGCACCACCCGGCTCTGGCCGCTGACGCCCCCGAGGATGCCCATGGGCAGGCTGGCTTCGCCCACGGCCCGGGCCTTGCCCCCATGGACGAGGAAGCCCGGGGCCGCGCCGGCCTTGAAGAGCCGTGCCGTGCCGGTGTAGAGGTCCACGCTGACGAGGTCAAGGGTCGCGCCGCTCTCCTCGTCGCTCTTGAGGGCCAGCGCCACATTCACCAGCCTCGCCGCAAGCTCGGCGGTAAAGCCCGCTTTCAGCAGCCGGGCCGTCAGCTCTGCGGCCAGATTGCCGTCCACTGCCGCAGGGCGTCCCGTCCCCATGCCGTCGCAGAGGATCATCTGCGCGGCCGCCGCGCTGCAGAACTGCTGCACTGCGTCGCCGGATATTTCGCCCCGTGCCGCTGCGCCCGCCGTCCCGAACACGGCCCGCAGCAGCGGCTTTTCCGCAAAGAGCAGGGTGGTCATCCCCTTGCAGGAGAGCACCTGCGGCGGCTCAAGGCTGCGGCGGCAGATGCGCCCCACCTCCCCGGCCAGCGCGGCCAGCTCCTTTTCGCTGAAGCGGGTGCGGGGCAGCGTCACCGCCGCCCGGGTGCGGCCCAGATCATCCAGCGTGACGGCGCATTCCAGCGGCGGCGTGCCCAGCTGGGCAAACAGCGCCGCCACCCGGCCCGATTTATACGGCTCGGGGCTTCCGGGACGGCCCAGCTGCTCGCTGAGGACGCCCAGCGCATCGGCCACCGCGCTGTACTGCTCGGTGAGGGCCGTCCGCATGGCCTCGGAGTGGACGCGGGCCTCTCGGCGGCTGCGGTAGAGGGCAAAGGCCCTGTCTCCCGCCGCGCAGAGCGCCGCCGGGTGGATGCACCGGGCCAGCTGTCCGGGCAGAAGCATGGTCTCCAGATGGCCCCGCTCTTCCAGAATGGGGCGCAGGGCCTCCATCCCTTCCAGCGTGGCGGCGTGCTCCTGCTTCCAGCAGACCTCCCGCCGCCCGCAGTTGGCGCAGAGGCTGTCGTGGATGTTGTCGATGACCCAGCGGAAATCCTCGCACCGGCGCGGAAAAGCGTCGTATACCTCGTTCACCGTCTCCGCCAGCGAGGAGAGGCTTTCGGCCACCGCTTCCAGCCGGGTCGCAGCGGCGGAGAGGCGGGGCCGCTCGTCCCCGGGCGGGTCATCGTCCTTGGCGGCAGGGGCAAGCCAGCCCGCAGGCAGCAGGGCGCAAAGCCCCGCGCCTGCCCCGGCGCTGAGCAGGAAGCCGAATGCCCCGGCCAGCGGCTGGACGCAGAGCACCCCCGCCACACAGCCGCCTCCGTAGGCCGCAAGCCCCTCGATGCGCCTTGCCGGGGCAAGCACCGCCGCAGCGGCACACCCGCAGGCCAGCCCGGCGGCGGCAGGGGCAAGAGAAGGGTCGGCGGAAGCCAGCGCCGCCCCCGTCACCCCGCTGAGGGCCAGTGCCGCCAGCGGCAGACCCTTGCAGCAGAGGGCCAGCTCTGCCGCCGCACAGACCAGCACCCCGGGCAGGAGAAGCCCGAATCTCACCCCTCCCCATGCGGCTGCCACGGCGGCCGCCAGCAGCAGGCTGCCCATCCCCGGCTTTTCGGGCGGGAAGCGGCGGAGGCCCAGCCCCAGCGCCGCCGCCAGCAGGGCGTCCCCGCCGCAGAGCAGCAGGAGCTGAACGCCGTTCTCCTCCCCCGCCGCGAAGCAGACGGCGCTCCCCGCCAGCGTGCCGCAGCCTGCCAGCACCGCCGGGCCGAACCGGCCCGGCCAGAGCCACCGCGCAGCCACTGCCGCGCCCAGCCCGCAGAGCAGGCAGATGCTCTCCACCGTCAGCGCACCGAAGCTCCGCGCCAGCAGCCCCAGCGCTGCCCCGGCAGCCCCCACGGCAAAGCAGTCCTCCCCAAAGCCCAGCGTCAGCCCCAGCCCGAAGGGCATCAGCGCCCCGTACAGCACAGCCCAGCCTCCGGCCAGCCCCAGCAGAAATGCACACCCCTGCCGCAGGGCGGGCCGCACCGCCGCCCGCGCCCGGAGCGCGCCGCCCACCGGCTTTCTGCCCGTAGAGGTCTGGATGGTCCGAAAAGACACCTGCATAGAAAAATCCCCGCTTTCCGGCGGGGATCTTCTGCAATATCACGTTGTACTGTTCTGTTTCCCGCGCCTGTTGCATATACTCTAGCCCAGACGCGGCGCGGTTTTTGGCGGGGTGATGGGATGGGATAAAATCTCAGCAGAAATAGTGTGCTTCGCCAAAAAAGCTCGTCCATTTTGCGACGACCTCGGCGCTTCGTGCTTCGATAATGGCCATGATGTTGCGCAGGACACTCTTAAAAACCTGCGGCATTTTCGACGCCTCCCTCTTTGGAGAACTGCAAGATCAGATGCGCTGTGGACTCCACAAGCTCCTGATACCGGGCGATCTCCGCCGGGGTAAAGCCGTTGATGTCCTCCCACTTATAATCGGGGAGATAACACACCGCAGAATGGAAGCAATCCTTCGCATCCGGCTTCTCGAAATAAACCTTGACGCGATGGTCCGGGAGCATTTCTGAATGGACGACCTCAGTGTTATCGTCCAGCGTCATGAACGGATACATCATACAGACTGCCTCCTTACGTTTTTATAAGGTCTTTTTACCCATTCAGCTTCCCGATGGCGGCCTTCACCCGCTCGAGGGTCTTTTCGCGGCCCATCATGCAGGCGAGGTCGGTGCCGCCGCCGGGGGTGCGCTGCTTGCCCGAGAGGGCGATGCCCAGCGGGTAGAGCAGCCAGCCGTTCTTCTTGCCCAGCTCTTCGGCCTTGGCCTTGCAGGCATCAAAGACGGTGTCACGGTCGCCAAAGTCCAGCGCCTCGTCGCTCAGGACGGGCAGCAGGGCCTCCAGCGCCTCCTTGGCGGACTCGGGGGTGGTCTTCTGCTTCTTGTTGGTGTAGAGGCTCACGTCATACTCGGGCATGACGTCGAAGAAGTCCAGCTGCTCGGGGATCTCGCCCAGCACCTCGCAGCGGGGCTGAAGGTTTGCGCAGAGCAGTTTCTTGTCGATGGGGGTGTGGACGGCGCTGTCGATCCACGGCTCGGCCTTGGCAAGGAACTCCTCGGGAGACAGGCGGCGGATATACTCTGCATTGATGGCCCGCAGCTTGAGAGGGTCGAAGATGGCAGGCGACTTGGAGATACCGTCCGGCGTCCAGATCTTGACCAGATCTGCCAGCGAGAAGATCTCCTGCTCGGCATACTCCCCCTTGGGGCTCCAGCCCAGCAGGCAGATGTAATTCAGGATGGCCTCGGTCAGGTAGCCCTTGGCCACGAGGTCCTGATAGCTGGCATCGCCGTTGCGCTTGGAGAGCTTGTTCTGGGCGTCCTTCATGACCGGCGGGCAGTGGATGTAGTTCGGGATGTTCCAGCCGAACGCCTGATACAGCAGGTTGTACTTCGGGGTGGAGGACAGGTATTCGCTGCCGCGGATGACGTGGGTGATGCCCATGAGGTGGTCGTCCACCACATTGGCAAAGTTGTAGGTGGGCATCCCGTCGGTCTTGATGAGGATCTGGTCGTCCATCTCGCTGTTGTTGACCTCGATGTGGCCGTAGACCATATCGTCGAAGCCGGTCACGCCCTCACGGGGGATCTTCTGGCGGATGACGTACGGCTCACCGGCGGCGAGGCGCTTTTCCACCTCTTCCTTCGGCAGGTCGCGGCAGCAGCCGTCGTAGTGGGTCATCTCGCCGTGGGCGCGCTGCTCGGCGTGGAGGGCCTCCAGACGCTCCTCGGTGCAGAAGCAGTAGTAGGCCTTGCCCTCTGCCACCAGCTGTTCGGCGTACTGCTTGAACATCCCCATCCGCTCGCTCTGGACGTAGGGGCCGACGGGGCCGCCCACATCGGGGCCTTCGTCCCACAGCAGGCCGGTCTCCCGCAGGGTGTTGTAGATGACGTCCACAGCGCCCTCGACGTAGCGGCCCTGATCGGTGTCCTCGATGCGGAGGATGAAGGTGCCGCCGTCGTGCTTGGCCATCAGGTAGGTGTACAGCGCGGTGCGCAGGTTGCCAACATGCATATAACCCGTGGGCGAGGGGGCAAATCGGGTGCGGATCTTCGGATTTGGCATAATGATTTCTCCTTTTTATCTATCATAGGCAAATGAATTGCAATTATCTCTGCCTAAGTTTACCCTCTCCGGCCCTGTTTGTCAACGGAGACAGCAAAGAGGGGCGTCCCCGGAAGCGCCTGACCCTGATTTTGCGGTTTCTTTGAGAAGTTTTTGTCGAAACTCCACGTTTCGATTGACGAACGGCTCAACTTTTTGTATACTGAGTAGGAAAGAAGTTGACAGTTTTTTCCTGTTTTTCCTGCGCAGGAACATTTTTTGCGTCGCATCGTCGCAATCAGTGCCATATCTGCCATTCTTCCGGACACACTACCAAAGGAGAAATGAATATGAAAACAACTGGCATCGTTCGTGGCATCGACTCTCTGGGGCGCATCGTCCTTCCCAAGGAACTGCGCACCAATATGCACATCGACAAGGACTCGAAACTCGAGATCTTCGTGGAGGGCGATCAGATCATCCTCAAAAAGCACCGTCCCGCCGGCAGCTGCGACTTCTGCGGCGAGCTGGTGGCCGGCATGGCCCAGTATGAGGGCTACTGCATCTGCCCCGCCTGCCGGGCCAAGATCGCCGCGCTGTAAGCGGAAACGGAGAATCCTCACATGAGTCAGATGACCGACTTCACCCTCCCCTCCTGCGTGCCGGGCCGGACGCTCCACGCATTCCGCTGTGTGCCGGAGGGCAGGGTGCGGGCCGTCCTGCAGCTATCCCACGGCATGGTGGAGTTCATCGACCGGTACAAGCCGCTGGCCGAGCATCTGGCCGGGCAGGGCATCCTCGTCACCGGCCACGACCATCTGGGCCACGGCGGTTCCATCCGCACGAAGGACGACTACGGCTTCTTCGCCCAGCCGGACGGCAACCGTGCCGTCCTCAACGACCTCCACGCCCTGACCGTCCTGACCAAGCAGCTCTACCCCGGCGTCCCCTATTTTCTTCTGGGGCACAGCATGGGGTCGTTCTACGCCCGCCAGTACCTCTGCGAGTGGGGCGGCGAGCTGGACGGAGCCATCCTCATGGGCACCGGCTTCCAGCCCAAAGCTCTGGTCGCCGCAGCGAAAGCCCTCTGCCGGGTGCTGGCCGTCTTTTTCGGCTGGGAACACCGCAGCCGGCTCGTGGCCAGCCTTTCCTTCCTCGGCTACAACAAGGGCCTTGAGGGGCGCACGCCCCACGACTGGCTCAACCGCGACGCAGCCGAGGTGGACAAGTACCGTGCCGACGAGCGCTGTATGTTCACCTTCACCCTGAACGCCTACTACAGTATGTTCACCGGCATCCTGCGGCTGTACGACCCCGCCGTTCTGGCCGGAATGCCCAAGGAGCTGCCCCTGCTCTTCCTCGCCGGTGACGCCGACCCTGTAGGCGAGCGCACCGCCGGAGTCCGGCGGGCCATCCAGAGCCTCCGGGACATCGGCGTCCGGAACATCGAGGCGAAGTTCTATCCCGGTGCCCGCCACGAGCTGCTGATGGAGACGAACAAAGCCGAGGTCTTTGCGGACATCGCCGGCTGGCTCGAAAAACAACTGTGACCCGGCAGCGGCTCTAGCTTTTATCACATTTTTTCGATTTTTTGACTTGAGACAAACCAAACGCCCCCTCATCGCGGTATCGATGAGAGGGCGTTTTTTTCCTGTCCGGGAAGCGTTTATTTCTTCGTCATCCAGCCGTCCACGACAGCCACAAGGGCCTTGCCCCGGCGGCCCAGAAGCTTCGGCAGCAGGATGCGGGCCATGCCCCAGACGCCGGAGAAGTTGTACAGGATGATGAGGGCCGTGATGATGCCCGTCCAGAGGCCGTACAGGGGCGTCTCTGCCAGCAGCACGAAAGCCTCGAACACCAGCGCGGCGGCGTTGACGAGGACACGGCCCGGATGGACGCGCATCCCGATCATGCCGTGGGCGTCGATGGCGCGGAGGGTGAACACCAGACCGAGGCCGAGGAAGGACGCATAGGTCGCGCCCACAGGGCCCCACCACTTGATGAAGAAGTAGTTCATGATGCAGTTGCTCACGGCACCCGCCATCATCGTGACCATGCTCCGCTGGGACTTCTTATTCACGACGTAGACGCTGTTCATGAACTGGTTGAAGCAGCTGCAGGTGGAGGCCATCACGAGGAAGGGCACGAAGTGCCACGCATAGTAATAGTTGGCCTTCATGATGTGCATGACCGGGCGGCAGAGCCAGATGATGCCCGCCGCGCAGCAGAACAGCACGCTGGAATAGGTGCGGAAGATCTGGGTGAAGAACTTGGCTCTTCCCTCCTCCTCCGTCACCGCCGACAGCTGCCATGCATCGTAGAAGATGAGGCCCAGCGTGGTGAGGATGGTGGGCAGAAAGTAGCCGGTGGAGAGCAGGCCGCTCCATGCATCGCCGCTGTGGCCGTCGAGGCCGTCGCACATCTCGCGCACGAAGAACAGGTCTGAGGCGTTGATGATCCAGAAGCTGATCTGGGCCGGGATCATGGGCAGCGAGAAGCGGAGCATCTGCTTCCAGAGGGTCTTGTTGAGGCCCTTCAGCTCGATAAAGTTCCAGAGCTTTCCGGTCAGCATCAGGAAGAGCACGCTGACGAAGTCGCCGCTGATGATGGCCAGCAGGTAGCCGTTCGCGCCCCAGCGGAAGCCCACCAGATAGAGCACATAGAAGGCCATGGTCGCCACCGTGCAGAGCACGCCGTCCACAGCCACCAGCTTGTTCCACTGGCGGCTGCGCACGAACTGGGTGCAGAGGGTACGCAGACAGCTCATGAGGACGTAGATATAGATGAGCAGGCCGTACTGGGCCATGTCGGGCAGGAACTGCGCCACTGGCCAGCAGAGCACGAGGATGCCGAAGCCCCCGAGGATGGTGAGCAGGCCGTTGGTGAACACCTGCTTTTCACTGTTGCCCTTGTCGAGGCCGAAGCGGATGATGGCGTTGGACATTCCCATCGACACGAAGGGGATGAGCAGGTTGGCATACTGGCTCAGGATCTTGGACAGGCCGAGGTCAGAGATCTCGGCCATCGCATAGGTCAGAAACGGCTGGACGATGAGCGTCAGCAGCTTGGACGAAAAGCTGCTGATGGCAAAGATGATGGTGTTTCCGGCGAGCTTCGAATATTTATCGCCGCCGGCCTTTTTTTCGTTTTCCAATGACGTATTCCTCTTATTTTCCAGTGGCTTGCCCTCTCAGTCAGACCCTTCCGGGTCTGCCAGCTCCCCCAGAGGGGGAGCCTTTCTGCCTCTCCCCTTGGGAGAGATGTCCCCGAAGGTAACAGAGCGGGCTAGGCCGTTATCTTTTCAACAAATCTCGCCGGGCCTTCCAGTCCGGCATCAGCTTGGCCACCTCGGCCCAGAACGCCGGGCTGTGGTTCGGCTGCAAAAAGTGGCAGTACTCATGTACTACCACATAGATCTGCGCCGCCTCGGGCATATTGTAAAGCTGGAGCGCAAAGGTGATCTGGCGCTTGGCCATATGGCAGACGCCCCAGCAGCTGGTCATGCTGCGCACCTTGATGGCGGGCTTCTGCCCGTTCAGGACCCCGGCAAAGGCCGGGTAGACCTTATCGCTCATGGCCGTGAAGTGGGCCAGCGCGACATCCCTGTCGGGCAGCGACGCCTGCCGCTTCTCGCGGGCGGCCTGCCGGGCCTGTGCCGCCCGTATCCAGTCCATCTGGCCGATGATATAGTGATCCGCCGCCTCCGGCGATATGCGCAGAGGGGAGCTGAGGGCCACAGAACCGTCCCGCCGGACATGAAGGTTGAAGTATTTGACCTTCTTCCGCGTCAGCTCGTAGGGGATGCCCCCGGCCACCCGCAGCGTCACGCGCCCTTTTTGCATCCGCGCAGCTCCTCAAGCGGCAGCTGGGACAGCACGACGGCGGCAAAGATGAGGGCGCAGCCCGCACTCTCCCGCAGCGAAAGGCTCTGGTTCAGCAGCAGCCAGCCGCCCAAAGCGCTGAACACGCTTTCCAGACACATGATAAGGCTGGCGATGGCGGGGTTCAGGTTTTTCTGTCCCAAGATCTGGAGCGTATAGCCCGCACCGCTGGACAGCACGCCGCAATAGGCGATGGGCAGGAGATTGGCACCAAATTCCGCCAGCGTCGGCGTCTCAAAGAGAAGCGCCGCCGCCGTGCTCTCCACTGCGACTACGATAAACTGCAAGAGGCTCAGCCTCACGCCGTCCACCAGCGGCGAAAAGTGGTCGATGGACATGATCTGGAAGCTGAACAGCACCGCGCAGGAGAACAGGATCCAGTCGCTGGTCTCGACGCCGCCGAAGCCGTTCTTCATGCAGAGCAGGTAAAGGCCCACCACGGCGATGACCATGCTGGCCCAGAGCTGGGCGCTGCCCTTCCGGCCCAGAAACAGGCCGAACACCGGCACCAGCACGACGTACATGGCCGTCAGGAAGCCCGCCTTGGCCGTGGAGGGGTTGATGGTGATGCCGATCTGCTGGGCCGCAGAGGCTGCGAACAGAAGGGTGCCGCAGACGAGGCCCGCCGTCAGCAGAGTCATCCGCTCCGCTCTTTCCTTGGGCCAGCCGTAGGCCGCGCCCTGCTTTTTGCGCAGGGCATCAAAGGTGGCCATGGTCGGGAGCAGCACGAGGACAGCCAGCCAGCTCCGCCCCGCGAGGAAGGAATAGGCCCCCATGCCGGAGCCTGCGCTCTGGGCCACGAACGCCGTGCCCCAGATGAAGGCGCAGAGCATCAGCATGAGCGAATTTTTCGTCTGTGTCTTCATGCCGCGATGCCCTCCACCTTGAGTCCGCCGTAGAGGTAGTAGCGGCTGGAATCGTAGGAGATAGTCAGCCGGTAGCTGGCCGCCGGGTCCAGCCCGGAGATGACGCAGCGGTAGTTCTGGCCGTCGGTCTTGAAGTAATAGGTGCTGTCGTTGACGTACTGTGCGCCGCCGGCCACCTTCTGCCAGACGGATATTTTATACCGCCGGGTGCCCTCGGCGGTGCCATAGCCGGTGATGGTCAGGCTGCCGCCCGGGACGGTGAAATAGTCGGTCTGGCGGCTCCAGATGCCGTTGAACACAAGATTCAGGCTGCCGTTCACCGCCGCCGAGGCGTATTTGGCCGAGCCGTCGGCGATGCCCTCGAGGGTGAGCGGGTCGCTGGTCAGCTCGGCCCAGCGGGTGCTGTCCTCCTCCTGCACCTCCGTGGCGGCGCTGTTCTTCAGGTCCAGCACGGTCTTTCCCGCATACGCCGCCAGCAGCAATACCACCACCGCCAGAACGAGCAGTACGATTCGCTTTGTCTTTTTCATGACTTTTTATCCTCAAAACATTGTTTTTGCACGATTGCTCACGATTGCTCACGATTGCTATAGTATACCGCATTTTTATTTTCCATACAAGGCCTTAGCCCACAGTCAGCGCGGCCAGCGCCGCCCGTTCGGCGGCGGCAGGCTCCGGCTGGGCAGGCCGGAAGAGCGAATCGTACCGGTAGAGCGCCCATCCCCCCGCACCGAGACGGCGCAGGTCATCCACCTGCCGGGCAAGGGCGCTTCCGGTGCACCACTGGCTCAGGCTGTCCTCGTTGGCCCCGCCGTCGCCGCTGCCCACACGGTAGGCCCCCAGCCCGAAATAGAGGGCCGTGGACGCCGCCCGGGGCATGGCCAGCCACTCGGGCACGATGTTCTCGAAGGCGAAGCGGGTGCTGCCGGACCGGAGGGTGTAACCATAGCCCCAATAGACCTGCGGGCAGAGGTAGTCCACCACGGCATCCTCCCCCTCTGCCGTCAGCCATGCCCGGACGTCGCTGTATTGCTCCGAGAGATCGTTGTCCGGGTTGCCCTGCGGGCTGACCCCGAAGCGGAGGGTGGCATCGGCGGCTTTCACGGCGTCGTGGGCCGCCTTGACCAGCGCCGTGACATTCTGCCGCCGCCATTCGTCCAGCTTTCCCGCGCCGCTGGAGGCGAACTGGGCCGCGTCCAGCGCCGGGTCGGTGGTGGGATAGAAATAGTCGTCGAAGTGGATGCCGTCCACGGCATAGTTCTGCACCAGCTCGGCCACGCCCTGCACCACATAGTCCGCCGCCTCGGGGAGGGCCGGGTTCAGGTACAGCCCCTCGCCCACAGCGCAGACCCACTCGGGGTGGGTGTTGGCGAGGTTGCTTTCGGCCAGCACGGCGGGCATCTTCGCCGAGGAGCGGAGACGGTAGGGGTTGACCCACGCTTCCAGCGAAAGCCCCCGGCTGTGGGCCTCGGTGATGAGGACGTCCAGCGGGTCGAAGCCGGGGTCTTTCCCCTGCTCCCCGGTGCAGACATGGCTCCACGGGAAGAGTCTGCTGCGGTAGAGGGCATCCCCGAAGGGCCGCACCTGCACGATGACGGTGTTCAGCCCGATGGACAGGCAGTTGTCCATCAGGGCCGCTGCCCCGGCCCGGAAGGCTTCTTCCGAGGAGAAGTCCATCCCGGCCCATTCCAGATAGCTCACCCAGACAGCCCGCCACTCCCCGGCGGGCAGAGCGGCGTTCGGCTCTGCCTCCGGGGCAGGCACCGACAGGGCCGAAACAGTCTGCCCCCGGCGCAGCATCAGCCCCGCACCGGCCAGCGCGGCGCAGCCTGCCCCCGCCAGAAAGGCCCGCCGCCCGAAGCGGCTGCGGCGCTTTCTCCGCCGCTGCGTCATGCGTCCTCCTGCATCTTGTAGAGGCTCAGTGCTGCCCAGCCCCGGGCGCAGGCCAGCAGCACCCAAAGCAGATTCGTCCAGAAGCCCAGCGCGGCCATGCCGCCGTACTTCGCCATCAGCAGGAAGAGCAGGTGGAGGGCCTCCGCCGCACCCACCAGCTGGAGCTGACGCTGGACGGCCATCCCCCGCTTGTACTCGGTGCTCAGCAGCAGCGGCCACGCCAGCGCCGAGCAGAGGTAGCCTGCCCAGCCGTTGACCATGTAGCTGACCATCAGCAGAACGAACACGCCCGTGAAGTTCCGCTTCTCCCAGCCCGCCGAGCCTTTCTCGGCGGCGAGGAAGAGGGCCGAGATGCCCGCCATTGCAAATGCGACCTGCTCGATGAGTCCGAAGCTGTTCCCGCTCAGGACGGCAAAGCCGTTGAGCATGGAGGCTGCGGCCGAGGCCAGCAGCAGGAAATACCATGTCTTGCGCGTGAATCTGAGTTTCATATCGTCCCTCCCGCCCGCAGAAAGGGCGCAGGCTCCCCATCAGTTTTTGGAATTTTTCAAATATTATAACACAATTTGGGGCGGGTTGTGTTACAATAAGGAAAACATGATTCAAATTCCATCGGAGGACATCCATGAACGCTGTTTTTTCCATCCTGCTTCTGGCCGCCATCCTCGGCTTCATCGTATTCCTGCTGGCGAAGCAGGACAAAGGCCGCCGCAGCCAGTACGGCCCCAGCGGCCTTTCCGAGTTCCGCACCGACCTGCCGCTGGACGACTGCTTCGACCGGCTCGACCAGCACAGCCCCGATGACCTTTTCGCCTACGAGTGCCGCCGGGAGAACGACGGCGGCTTCGCCCTTCACCTGACCCTCCACCAGCCCACCCAGCAGCCGCTGGACACCCTCTACACCCTCCGGCTGGACCCGGGCCGTCAGACCGTCGTGACCCTCATCTTCATCCGGGAGGCCTTCGGCTACAAGGAACCGCTGTTCCAGCCCGAGATGCTCGATGAGTTCATGCTGGGCAAGCTCGACGCCCGCCGCACGAAATAAATTCGCCCGGAGGGCTTTGCATTTCCGGATTTTTTTGGTATACTTATAGTCAGTCCACACGCGGCAGCGCGCCGCGTTCGCGGGCCAGTAGCTCAGCTGGTCAGAGCTGGCGGCTCATAACCGCTTGGTCGCGGGTTCAAGTCCTGCCTGGCCCACCAAAACAAGAAAAGTCCGAACCTGCTTCTGATTGAAGATGGGTTTGGACTTTTTGTTTTCTTTGGATGAAAGCAGAACGAACGCTGAGTCGCTTATTGAAAATCGTGTTAAAGAATGGTACAATCCGTTATAGAGAGGAGGCAAGTTCAATGGGACAAGGAACTATAACAGATGCCGAAGCCAGAAGGATGCTTGAGATGCTCAAAAGTCTTTTTGAAGACGAATTGAACTTTCCTTCACCCGGAAAGAAGTTAGAATTTGAAGCTGTCGGCGAAAACAAGCGGGATATGTTTGTTATATCCATCTTCCGTGGAAAGATTCAATCGGCAAAAGTTAATATAGGAGCCAGAGTAAAGGTCAATGGTGTGATGCTTTTGGAGCTTCACATGAATCCTACAAACGTACATCAAAATCCCGATGGCCGGAAAATTATAGGAAGCCACTGGCATATATATACGGAAGAGTATGGCCGTTCCATGGCCTATGAGGCCGAAGATATAAAGTCAGATAATTTTGTTGAGAGCACCTTGGCATTTTTGAAACGTTTTAACGTTGTCAAAATGCCAACAATAAGTTATCAGCTGGAGTTGTGTTAAAGAAAGGAGGAATAATCTTGGATATTCAAAAATTGATCAACGATTATACGCAATGGTTAAAAAGTGAAATTACATTTTCAAAGATTGGCGAGTATTACGAGATTACTACTCCGTATTTAGATAATGCAAATGATTATTTGCAAATTTACGTTCGTCAAGATGGAAATGACATTCTCTTTTCGGACGATTCGGCAACGATCAGTAATTTGAAAGCTACGGGTTTTCAATTTACACCCAATCGAAAAAAACATCTTCAGCGCATTTTAGCACAATTCGGCGTTAATTGCGAAGGAGATGAGTTGACCGCAAAAGCTCCTATTCAGGAATTTGCAAAGAAAAAGCACCTGTTTATTCAGGCAATTTTGAGAGTAGATGACATGTTTGCGCTCTCAAAATCGAAAACAGCGTCATTGTTTACCGATGATATTCAGCAGTTCTTTGATTCGAGAGATATATTTTATTCGGACAATGTTCAATTTACTGGAACATCAGGTTTTACTCATAGCTATGATTTTCTGTTCCAAAGAACTAAGACACAGCCCGAGCGTCTCTGTCAGGCAGTGAATAACCCAAGTAAATCCAGCGTCGGCAATATTTTATTTGCATGGAACGACACAAAGCTTGTCCGAAAAAACAACAGTCAACTAATTGTGATTCTGAATGATCAAAATAATATCTCCCGTGGAATTGAGGACGCCTTCACAAACTATGATGTGAAGGTCGTTCCTTGGAGCCAGCGCAATGCCTCTGAAAATCTTGCATTGTTCGCTGCCGGCTAAACTATTATATGGCAGGAAGTTTCTGGCAATGGAAGCATCCTGCCTGGCCCACCACAAAGCACGAAGGTTTCGGCCTTCGTGCTTTTCTTTTTGCCCCTCCGGGCTGCTGACGCAAAAGGAGGGCGGAGAGGGCCAAAAGAGGCCGCGCGCGCGTCTTTTTTGGGCAAAAACGCTTGAAACACCTCTATTATAATGATAAACTTAAAAATATTGGAAATGTGAGGAGCATCCTATGATGAACAAAATCTCTCGCCGCTCTTTTTTGCAGGCCGCCGGCGTCGTGGCTGCTGCGGCAGCGCTGACCGCCTGCGGCGGCGGCAAGGCTGAAAGTCAGACAGAGGATGTGCGCGAAGCCGTCACCTTTATGGCACCTTATCTGGAGGTAGAAGCCTTTATTGAGCAGGTGCACAGCGTTTATCCGGAGGTGAACATCGAGGTCGTGCCGTACAGCGGCGATAACACCACCACCTGTTTGCAGAATATGTTTGCGGCGGGCGACCTGCCGGATATTTGCACTCTTTCGGTCTATAATCCCATGACCGACCTTGTGTCCAACAAGCTGCTGGACCTTTCCGGCTATGATTTTACCGACAACTATGTGGAGTCCCGCTTGCAGGATGTATTCGACGGCGGTGCCATCTATCTGCTGCCCTCGGCTTACAACTGCTATGGCATCACCTATAATAAGACCCTGCTGCGGGAACACGGCTGGGAACTGCCCAATTCTTTCGCTGATCTGGAAGAACTGGCTGCAAAGGCAAAGGAAGCCGGGGTCGATCTCTGTCTGCCGCAGATCCAGTACCCGGGCTACGGTTTCCAGTATCTGTGCAACATTGCAGATGCCGATTTCCTTGGCACACTGGACGGCAGACTGTGGCAGAAGGATTATCTGTCCGGCGCAGCAAACGTCAGCAGCACCCCCGGCATGATGCAGGCGATGGCCTATGTCCAGAAGTGGAAGGACATCGGGATGCTGAACGACTCCGGCGATGCCCTTGACGACAATGTGACCCGGCAGAGGATGACCGAGGGCAACACCCTGTTTTTGTTGGGCGGCACCAATGGCATCGTGGAGGCAGACGGCAACGCCGATAAATTCGGGTTGATGCCCTATCTCTCGGAGGACGGCACCCAGAATGTTTTTGTTCTGAAGGTGAACCGTTTCTACGGCCTGAGCAAAAAGCTGGAGCAGAGCCCTCAGAAGCTGGAGGATGCGCTCAAGGTGATGCGCGTGCTTTCCACCGTTGCGGGCACCAGCGCCCTGCTTGCCGCAAGCACACTGAAAAGCAGCCTGCTGCCCTTCAAGGATGCAAAGGCAGACGACACCTACTACGCCGATGTTGCCGAAGCCATGAATGCAGGCAACACTGCGCCCTTTATCTACTCCGGCTGGGAAAACACCATCGTGACCACCGGCCTTAAAATGCTGGACTTCATCAAGGGCAATGCTACCATGGAGGATGTGATCCGTCAGCTGGACGAGGATCAGGACAGTGTGGTGAACAACACCCCGGATGTCATCACTACCGTTACGGAGGAACTTTCGCAGGAGGACTGCGCCATGCTGGTGGGGCGCTGCTTTGCACAGGCCACCGGCAGCGACCTTGCGCTGGTCTCGCTGAGCACATGGATCCCCGGCAACCCCACCGATCAGAACCACCACGGCGTCGCTGCCAAGCTGTACGCCAAGGGCATTACGGATTACGACCTTTCGGTCATCCTGCCCACCGGCTGGAACCGCACCATCCAGACCGTCACCCTGACCGGCCAGCAGATCAACGACCTGCTGGCGGAGGGCTATGATGCCTACGGCAACGGCAAGGGCTACCCCTATGTGCTGGTAAGCCCGGTGCAGCCGGATGCGGGCAAGACTTATCAGGTGGCTATCTGCGGTGTGAGCGACCGGCTGGCGGCAGAAGCCGAGGTCGTGGACAGCGGCGTGGTGGGCATGGATGCCGCCAAGGCTTTCTTTGGCGGATACACCTCCATCAGCCGGGCAGATACCGCATGGAGCTGAACAGAACGGACAGGAGATACTGGATGTGAACAAGAAGAACTATCGGCAGCTGCTCTGGGGCATCGGCGTTATCATCCTTGCGGTCATTCTGACCCTTTTTATCGTGAGCCAGACCTACATCCAGAACCTTGTCTACCATGAGCGGCTGAGCCAGATGGAGGAAGTCACCCACCAGATGTTCCGCAGTCTGGAGGATGTGATCGACACCCACTGGAGCGATGTGGATGTACAGTGCAATTATCTGGCCTATATGCCCATGGAGACGACCGATGATCTGTTTTCTTATCTGGAAAAGCTGTCTGAACTTTCCAATTACAAGGAAAAGCAGATCGAGCTTATTGCCGTGGACTCTGCCGGACATTATTATACCGAGCATGGCCGCATGGGGCTGCTGCGGGGAATGACCTATCTGGAAAGCGCGCCGCAGCGGGTCAGCTACGTTTCCAACTCGCTGACCGTGGACGACTCCCGGATGGTGTTCCTGAAACAGCTCCCCACCCCCATCACACTGCAAAGCGGAGAGAAAGAGATCACCCTGCGCTACTTTGGCATCTCCCAGTGCATGACCCAGCTGAACGATTATTTCCGCTGCGACGCCTACGAAAATAACAACAGCGTCTATGTGCTGGACAACAACGGCTTCAAGCTGTTCAACGCCAATGACACCGAACTGCTGAAGGGGCACAACGTATACACCGTGCTTTCCCAGATGGCCTATCTGCACGGTTCTTCCTTTGCGGAGGCAAAGGAGCGGCTTGCCCGCACCGGCTCCTGCTATTCCAACGCCGTGCTGGACGGAACCGAGTATTTCTACGCCCTGAAGCAGATGGAAAACGCCCAGTGGACGCTGGCGTTCCTTGTTCCGGCAGAATATGTGGCCGTGAATACGCAGAAGCTGGTCAACATCGTCATGGTCATCATCATCGTCATTGCGCTGGCGTTCTCGGTCGTAACAGTTTTCGTTGGCTGGTTCATCCTGCGGGAAAAGCAGCGGCAGGAGCTGCAGGCGGAAAAAGAAGCGAACCTCCGTCTGGAACAATACAACATCCAGCTGACGCAGGCAAACGACGAGATGCAGCGGGCACAGGCCATCGCCGCCGAGGCACTGCAGTCCGCAGAGCGTGCCAGCAAGGCCAAGACCGACTTCCTCTCCAATATGTCCCACGACATCCGCACCCCCATGAACGCCATCGTCGGTCTGACCGCTCTGATGGAGAACGAGCTGGACGAGCCAGAAAAGCTGGCAGATCACCTCGGCAAGCTGAAAAGCTCCGGGCAGCTGCTGCTGGGCATCATCAACAATATTCTGGACATGAGCCGCATCGAGAGCGGCAAGACCACCCTGACCATCGAGCCGATGGACCTTTCCCATCAGCTCGACCAGCTCAACACGATGATTTTCTCACAGGCGAACGTGAAGAAGCAGACCTTCACCGTCTCCACCCACATCCAGCACAAAAACCTGCTGGCAGACCCCACCCGGCTGAATCAGGTGCTGATGAACATCCTCTCCAACGCGGTCAAGTATACGCCCCAAGGCGGACACATCCGGTTCGAGGCCGAGGAGCTGCCCCGGAACGACCACTACGCCAAATACCGGTTCATCGTGCAGGATGACGGCATCGGCATGAGCGCAGCCTACCAGAAGACCCTCTTCGACCCCTTTACCCGGGAGGAGAAATCCGGCACCAACAAGGTGCAGGGCACGGGCCTCGGCATGGCCATCACCAAGAGCATCGTAGACCTGATGGGCGGCACCATCCGGGTGGAGAGCGCCACCGGCAAGGGCACCCGCTTTGAGGTCGTGCTGGAATTTCCCATCGACGCCGAGGCGGACAAGGTGCAGACGGCGCCGGCCCTCCCGGAGGAGGCCGAGGCCGTCTCGCCCCTGTCCGGGATGAACTTCCTCTGCGCCGAGGACAACGCCATCAACGCCGAAATTCTGGAGCTGCTGCTGGAGACCAAGGGTGCGCGCTGCACCATCTGCTCCAACGGTCAGGAGATCGTGGACGCTTTCGCCAGTGTCAAGCCCGGCGAGTACGACATGATCCTGATGGACGTGCAGATGCCCGTCATGGATGGCCTCGAAGCCACCCGGCGCATCCGCAGCGGCGAAAATCCGCTGGGACGCACCATCCCCATCCTCGCCATGACCGCCAACGCATTCCTTGAGGATATGCAGAAGAGCCGGGACGCCGGGATGGACGAGCATCTCTCAAAGCCCGTAGACATCAACGCACTGGAGCAGACGGTAAAGCGCTTCCGCGTTACCCCCCCCCCGAAAATAAATAGTGGAATCGCACGGTTTCGCAGATGACCGACACTCACGACCTAGCAGGGCCGCCCATTTGCGGCCCAGCTCTTTTTTTGTGAGAGAGCAATCATGATGAATCAAAGTATTGGATGGTATTGCGTATGGAACAACAGCCAAATAAAATCAAGCCTATGCTGCTATCGGCACTTGCCCAATTGAGCACCTGCCTGATCGTCTGGAATTTTCATATTCCAAATCCAAATATCCTGCTTTTTGTTGTTCTTTCTGCTGTGCTCGTGAAATACGGCTATGCAGCAGGAATCGTAAGCGGCCTCATTGCATTCCTATACTCCGCGTTTTTCTTTTCTACCGACCACAGCTTTTTTCTTTACACCTCTTTGAACCTTCAAAAGCTCATCGTGATCGGCCTTGGTATCGCTGCGAACATTCTGCTGATCGGTCGCCTGCAATGGCAGTTCGAGCGCTCCAGCATGGAAAAGATGCAGGCCGAAGCCGAGGAAATGCTTCAAGAAACAACAGAGAGCTACCGTGCAAAACTTTACTACGATGTCTTGACTGGCGCATACAACCGCCGCTACTATGAGGATATCGCATCCCGTATCGTCGGCCCCGCAGGCATCGCGCTGATGGATGTGGACGATTTCAAAATCTGCAACGATACCTATGGGCATTACGCCGGTGATATGGCGCTGAAAGCGGCAGCCGCCGCCATCCGCTCCTGCATCCGGGATTCCGACCTGCTCATCCGCTACGGCGGGGACGAGTTCCTGCTGGTGCTGCCCGGCATTCCGAGCGACATCCTGCAAGCCAAGCTGGAGCAGATCAGAGCCGCCGTGCAGCAGGCTACTGTACCCGGTTATTCGCATTTTCGTCTCTCACTGAGCATCGGCGGAACGATGCAGGCCATCACCGACCCGATGGAGAATGCGGTTCGCCGGGCAGACCGGCTGATGTATCAGGCAAAGTGCCGCAAGAATGCCGTCACGGTGGAACTCCCCGAAAACGCGCTGACCGCGCAGGAAGAACTGGTGGAGGAGAAGCCGCAGATTCTTCTTGTGGATGACTCTGAAATGAACCGCCTCATCCTAGCCGAAATCCTGCAAGGCGACTATCGTATTCTGGAAGCAAAAGATGGCCGGGAATGTATGGATGCCTTGCAGGCCGAAGCCGGGAATCTTGCGCTGGTGCTGCTGGACATCAACATGCCGGTCATGGATGGCTTCGAGGTGCTCAAGGCCATGAACGCCAACCACACCATCGAGGACATCCCGGTCATCATGATCTCCAGTGATGACTCTAACGCTGTAATTCGGAAGTCCTATGAACTAGGCGCGAGTGATTATGTCAATCGACCTTTCGATGCACGCATCGTGTACCGCCGCGCGACCAACACCATCAAGCTGTATGCCAAGCAGCGGCGGCTGGTGAAGATGGTGTCCGACCAGATCCGCGCCCGCGAAAATAATACGGATACGCTGGTGGGTGTGCTGAGCCATATCGTAGAGTTCCGCAACGGCGAAAGCGGTGCTCATGTGCGGCATATCCGTATCATCACAGAAATGCTGCTCCACCGTCTATTGGAGATCAGCAGCAACTACTCGATTTCTGCAGAACAGCAGGATCTGATTCCGCTGGCCTCTACCCTGCACGACATCGGCAAGATCGGCATCGACGAAAAGATCCTCAACAAGCCCGGCAGGCTGACCCCGGAGGAATTTGAGGTCATCAAGACCCACAGTATGCTGGGCGCGGAGATACTGCAAAAGCTGGAAAATTTCGGCGAGGAGCCGCTGCTGCAGACCGCCTACGAGATCGCCCGCTGGCACCACGAGCGCTGGGATGGCCGGGGCTATCCGGATGGGCTGAAGGGCGACGACATCCCCATCAGCGCACAGCTGGTCGCGCTGGCCGACGTGTACGACGCCCTGACCAGCGAGCGCTGCTATAAAAAGGCTTTCTCCCACGAGAAAGCGGTGCAGATGATCCAGAACGGCGAATGCGGCGCGTTCAACCCGCTGCTGCTGCAATGCCTGACGGACACACAGGACGAACTGAACGAAAAACTGCATCCGCAGATGCAGGAAAAACAGGAGAAGGAATGAAACACAGAATCTCACGCCGTGCCTTTCTGCGCGGGTGCGGGCTGCTGGCGGCCTCTGCGGCCGCCGGGGGCCTGACCTCCTGCGGAGAGACGAAAGCGAAGGACGGCGGCCTCCCCCAGATCGTTGTGGGAAGCGACACCTATCCTCCCTATATTTATCTGAACAACGACGGCGTTCCCGCCGGGATCGATGTAGAGATCGCCACCGAAGCGTTCCGCCGCATGGGGTATTCCACCCGGTTCGAGCCGATCGACTGGGAGCAGAAGACCACCCTCGTGGAGAGCGGTGCCATCGACTGCATCTGGGGCTGCTTTTCCATGGAGGGGCGCGAAGCGCTCTACCACTGGGCCGGGCCTTACATGGTGAGCCGTCAGGTGGTCGCCGTGAATGACGACAGCGGCATCCAGTCCCTCAGCGACCTTGCCGGAAAGAGCATCGCCGTCCAGAGCACCGGCAAGCCGGAGGAGCTTTTTCTCAGCGGCTCCGACCCCCGCCTCCCGCAGGGGGTCGATGTGTTCAGCATCGAAGACCGCAGCATCCAGTATGCGCTGCTGGGCTGCGGCTACGTGGACGCCATCGCCTCCCATGAGACGACCATCCTGCAATATATGAAGGACAACTCCGTGGCGTTCCGCATCCTGTCCGAGCCGCTGCTCGTCACCGGGCTGGGCGTGGCCTTTGCAGCGAACGACAGCCGGGGGCTGGACAGCCAGCTGAACGATACCTTTGCGCAGCTGCGCGAAGACGGCACGCTGGAGCAGATCGTCGGCAAATATCTCGAAAACCCTTCGCAGTATCTGGAGGTGGACACCATTGGAACATAAAAATAAGCCCGCTCCGGCTGCGCGGATCTGGGCGCTCTATCTGATCGTCGGCGTGCTCTTCATGGCAGGCGTCGTCTTTTTCTCGAACTGGAAAGCGCTGTGCACAACGGAAGAGCGCTTTTGCCAGATCCTCAATTTTGTCAAATCGCAGTCCACCCGCTACGAAAAATACAACGATACCGTTGCCGCGAAGACCCTTCGCCGCACGGCGGTCTCGGTGCAGGAGCTGGCCGATGACCCCGCGCTGGACTTCTCCGACCCGCAGTGCCTGAAAAAGGAAGCCGAACGGCTCTGGCTCACCGGCATCTCCGTCCTTGACCCGGAGGGCACGCTCCTCTGCGAGTATACCGCGAACGGGGTCGGCTATGCCCGGTTTGGCGACCAGCTCAGGACCGATGCCGCTCTGGACGTCTTCCGCTACCCGCAGAAGACCTATATGAAGCGCGTCCTGCTGGAAGACGGGTCTGTCGTAGATGTGACGGCACACCGGGCAGGCAGCGGCGCGGCCATCCTGCTCACCTATCGGTACACCCCGGCGGCGCTTGTCGAAGGGACGGCGCTGTCGGTCCAGAGCATTCTGGATGGCTACCCGGAAGAGACCAGCGGCACCCTGTTCATCGTGCAGAACAATCAGGTCATCGCCTCCAACCGCCCGGAGCTGATCGGGCAGGACACCACGGACAGCCCGACGGTACAGGAGATCCGCAAAGTCGGGGTCGCGGAGATGCTGACCCACACCCGCGGCTGGGACGGCTCCGGCTCCTATTTCGGGATGTACAGCCACGGGCGTACCTTTGACCTCTATGCGTATACAGATGGCAGAACGATCTTCCGTGCGTCCGTCTCCACCATCCTGATGGCACTGGCCGGTTATATCCTGCTCGTGGTCGTCCTTCAAACGCTGCGCAGGCGCTCGGCACAGGAGATGGAGCAGCAGAAAAAGGAACAGGAGAAGAAGTATCAGACCCAGCTGGAGGAGCAGAACCGCAAGCTGGAGATCGCGCTCCAGCACGAGGGGGCGGCAAACCGCGCCAAGCGGGAGTTCCTGTTCAACATGAGCCACGACATCCGCACCCCGATGAACGCCATCATCGGCTTCACCTCTCTGGCTGCGACCCACATCGACAACCGGGAGCAGGTGTTGGACTACCTGAAAAAGATCTCCACTTCCAGCCAGCACCTCCTCTCCCTCATCAACGATGTGCTGGATATGAGCCGCATCGAGAGCGGAAAAGTAAAGCTCGAGGAGCGCGCGGTGCATCTGCCGGATCTCGTCCACGATGTGCGCTCCATCATCCAGCCCAATGTCTCGGCCAAGCGGCTGTCGCTCTTCATCGACACCATGGATGTGGAGAACGAGGACATCATCACCGACCCGCTGCGGCTGAATCAGGTGTTGCTGAACATTCTGTCCAACGCCATCAAGTTCACCCCCACCGGCGGCATGATCAGCCTCCGCATCGCCCAGAAGAACGATGCGCCCACCGGGCGTGCCCGCTATGAGTTCCGCATCAAGGACAATGGCATCGGCATGAGCGCGGAGTTCCAGAAACACATCTTTGAGGAGTTCAGCCGGGAGGAAAGCTCCACCGTCAGCGGCATTCAGGGCACCGGCCTCGGAATGTCCATCACCAAGAACATCGTGGACCTGATGGGCGGCACCATCGCCATCGAGAGCGAGCCGGGCAAGGGCAGCGAGTTCATCGTGGACCTCTGCTTTGCACGCTGTGAGCAGAAGGTGGAGCAGCGGCAGCTCCCGCAGCTGGAAGGGCTGCGCGCACTGGTGGCGGACGACGACACCGACACCTGCCTGAGCGTCAGCACCATGCTGTCCAAGATCGGGATGCGGCCGGAGTGGACGATCTCCGGCAAGGAGGCGGTGATCCGCACCAAGTACGCGGTGGAGCGGGGCGATGAATTTAGCGTCTACATCATCGACTGGCTCATCCCCGATATGAACGGCATCGAGATCGTGCGTCAGATCCGCAAGATCATCGGGCACAACTGCCCCATCATCATCCTGACCGCCTACGATTGGGCCGACATCGAGGAAGAAGCCCGCGCTGCTGGAGTGACTGCCTTCTGCGAGAAGCCGCTGTTCCTTTCCGAGCTGCGCAAGATCCTGTCTGAGCCGTTCTCTGCCGAGGTGTCTCCCCGCCTGCCGGAACCGAAGGCTTCCGCCTTTCAGGGGAAAAAGCTCCTGCTGGTGGAGGACAACGAGCTGAACCGCGAGATCGCAATGGAGTTTCTGACGGAAGCGGGCTTTGTGGTGGATTCTGCCGAGGACGGCGCGATCGCCGTCCAGAAGATGGAGCAGGCTGCGCCCGGCCAGTATGACCTGATCCTGATGGACATCCAGATGCCCAACATGGACGGCTACGAGGCGACGCGGCGGATCCGCGCCCTTCCGGACGCGAAAAAGGCCGGCATCCCCATCTTTGCCATGACGGCGAACGCCTTTGAGGAAGACCGCCAGAACGCGCTGAAGGCCGGCATGAACGGCCACATCGCAAAGCCGCTGGACGTCCCCCGCCTGCTGAGCATCCTTGCCGATGCACTGAAATGACCCTGCGCTCCGGGGCGCAAAAGCAGCCCTCCGCGCTCCGAAGCGCTGCTAAAACCGCATAAAAATGGAAAAAGCCCGATGGTTTCAATGAACCATCGAGCTTTTTCTTGGCGGAGTAGGAGGGATTTGAACCCTCGCGCCGTTGTTTAGACGACCTACGCCCTTAGCAGGGGCGCCTCTTCGGCCTCTTGAGTACTACTCCAGAGCAAAGTGTGTTACACTTATTCAAAAAAATGGCGGAGAGAGTGGGATTCGAACCCACGGTACGTTGCCGTACGGCAGTTTTCAAGACTGCTTCCTTAAACCACTCGGACATCTCTCCTCGTGGGCACTCGCACACGCCGTACCGAATGCCTATTTAATTTACCAGATTTTCGCCGTTCTGTCAAGCCTTAATTTCAACTTTTTCAGACATTCCCGCAGACCCCCGCCCATCGACAACCTTTTTTTGGCGAAGCCCTCATTTTTCTCTTTACAAAAACATCTTTTCGTTGTACAATAGAGATGCAAGATTTTAACCTCGGAGTAAAGGAGTGTACGACCATGTCGTTTTCAGAGCTTTTGAAGCAGTGCCGCAAGCAGAAGGGGATCAGTCAGGCGGAGCTGGCATCCAAACTGGGAGTGACCCAGCAGGCCGTCGGCAAGTGGGAAAGCGGCAAATCCTCCCCCGACCCCGCCACGGTGGCCCGCATCGCCGAGATCCTGAGCACCACGGCAGACTTCCTGCTGGGGCTTTACCGCCCGGTGTCCAACGCAGCCACCCCCGAGGAGCGCTTTTTCGGCAACTACGCCGAGAGCCTCATCCCGGTCATCGGCACCGTGAAGGCCGGATACGGCGCGCTGGCCTTTGAGGAGGATTACGGGCAGGAGTATGCCCGCGTCAAGGACCCCTCCAACTATTTCTACCTCGTCGTCCGGGGCGACAGCATGGAGCCGCGCATTCAGGACGGCGACCTCGCCCTCGTCCACAAGCAGGACACGCTGGAAAACGGCGATCTGGGCGTGCTGGTCTACGGCGACGAGGGCGAAGGCACCCTCAAGCGGTATATCCAGCGGGGCAACTGCGTCGTGCTGCAGCCCTTCAACCCCGCCTACAACGAGCTGGTCATCAAGGGCGATGACCTGAACCGCCTGCACATCGCAGGCCGTGTGGTCGAGACGAAGGCCAAGTGGTGAGCCTCGCCCCTCTCCCCGGGCATTTCCGTGGGGGCAAGGGGGTCGTATCCCCTTCGGGAGGTGGAGTTTTATGGAACAGTCGCTGATGGACAAGCTCACCATTCTGGCCGACAGTGCAAAATACGACGTCGCCTGCACATCCAGCGGCGCGTCCCGTGCGGCGAGGGCCGGTACTCTCGGCAGCTGCTACGCGCCGGGCTGCTGCCACGCATTCACCGCAGACGGCCGCTGCGTCAGCCTGCTGAAGGTCCTGATGAGCAACTGCTGTGCTTTTGATTGCAGCTACTGCGTCAACCGGAAGTCCAACGACGTGCCCCGGGCCACCTTTTCGCCCCGGGAGCTGGCCGAGCTGACCATCGAGTTCTACCGCCGCAACTACATCGAGGGGCTTTTCCTGTCCAGCGCCGTGCTGGGCACCCCCGACTACACCACCGAGCGGATGCTCTCCGTCCTGCGGCTGCTGCGGAACGAATACCATTTCGGCGGCTATATCCATGCCAAGACCATCCCCGGCACAAGCCCGGAGCTGATCCGGCAGATGGGCTTCCTCGCCGACCGCCTCAGCGTCAACGTCGAGCTGCCCAGCGAGCAGAGCCTCCATCTCCTCGCCCCCGACAAGGGCCGCCACTCCATCTTCCGGCCCATGAAGCAGATCTCGGTGGCGGGCGAGGAGAGCAAAAAGGAGCTGACCCTCTACCGCCATGCTCCCAAGTTCGCCCCTGCCGGCCAGAGCACCCAGATGATCGTCGGCGCATCGCCCGAGACAGACTACCACATTTTACAGCTCTCCGAGGGGATGTACCAGAAATACGGCCTCAAGCGGGTGTTCTACTCGGCCTACATCCCGGTGTCGGACGACACCCGCCTGCCCGCACTGGACACAAAGCCGCCCCTGCTGCGGGAGCACCGGCTCTATCAGGCCGACTGGCTGCTCCGCTTCTACCAGTTCAGGGCCGACGAGATCCTAGACAAAGACAACCAGAGCTTCAACCCCTACCTCGACCCCAAGTGCAACTGGGCCGTCCAGCACTACGGGCTGTTCCCGGTGGACATCAACCGTGCCCCCTTCGAGATGCTGCTGCGGGTGCCGGGCATCGGCCCCAAGAGCGCCCGCCGCATCCGGGAGGCGCGGCGGCTGTCCGACCTCGGCCTCGACGAGCTGAAGCGGATGGGCGTCGTACTCAAGCGGGCGCAGTATTTCATCACCTGCCGGGGCTTTTCGGGGGCGCACCCGGGCCGGGGCAGCGCCGGACGGGAGCGCATCACCCGGGCACTCATCGACCCCAACGTCTTCAGTGCCGGGGCCGAGCAGCTGAGCCTCTTCGCCCCGCCGGCGGTGGACCGGCTCGTTGCGCAGGGCGTGCCGCCCCGGGCGGCCCAGCGGATGGTGCGGGAGGAGGCAGTGCAATGTCTGGCGAGAGCGTTGTGACCCCGCCGAAGGCCCGGAAGCTCCACGACGCCGATGTGGTCTACCTCTACGACGGCAGTTTCGAGGGCTTTCTGTGCTGCGTGTTCGAGAGCTTCGCCCAGCATGAGATCCCCTTTGCGGTCTGGACGCCCCAGCGGGAGACGGCCACTCTCTACCCTGTCCGGGACATCGAGACGGACTCCGCCAAGGCCCAGCGGGTCTTTTCCAGCCTTGGGAAAAAGCTGGGCCGGGAGACAGAGTACCTCGTCAGCCGGGATTTTCTCTCCGGACAGGAGGAGAAAGAGCTGCTGCTCATCCGCTTTCTGCATCTGGCCTTCGCCCTCGGCCCCGGCACGGTCAAGCGGATGGGCCACCCGGACGTAGCACCCCTTTACGAGATGAAAAAGAGCCTCGACTGGGAGGTGGACAAGTTTCAGGGCTTCGTCCGCTTCGAAGAGCACGACGGGATGCTGGGTGCGGTCATCCACCCCAAAAACTACATCCTCCCCCTGCTGCGGGGGCATTTCTGCGCCCGCTTCCCGGAGGAGGACTTCATGATATACGACGCCGTCCATCAGGCGGTCTTACTCTATCAGAGCCACGAGGCCAAGCTCCTCGAGCTGGCCGCACCGCTCACCCTTCCCCCGCCCAGCGCTCGGGAGCAGGAGCTGCAGGCGCTCTGGAAGCAGTTCTACGACACACTGGAGATCAAGGCCCGCCACAGCGAAAAGGGCCGGATGAGCCACTGTCCCAAGCGTTTTTGGCAGGATATGGTGGAAATGCGGTGATTCTTTACAAAAAGGTTGCATCTGCGCCGTTGCGCTCTGCAAAAGGTATGGTATACTAAAGGGGAGCTTCGGCAGAGCATCTGCCGCACCCACCCCGAAACGGGCTATGATAAAAGGAGCATTGTGAAAACTATGGTTCGCATTACTATGGAAGACGGCGGCGTCATCGACATCGAGCTGAACGAGGAAGCTGCCCCCATCACCTGTGAGAATTTCAAGAAGCTGGTCGGTCAGGGCTTCTACAACGGTCTGACCTTCCACCGCGTCATCCCCGGCTTTATGATCCAGGGCGGCTGCCCGCTGGGCAACGGCACCGGCGGCCCCGGCTGGAACATCAAGGGCGAGTTTGCTGCCAACGGCGTCAACAACCCCATCAAGCACACCCGCGGCGTCATCAGCATGGCCCGCAGCATGAACCCCAACAGCGCCGGCAGCCAGTTCTTCATCATGCATGAGGACGCACCCCACCTCGACGGCCAGTATGCCGCCTTTGGCAAGGTCGTCTCCGGCATGGATGTCGTGGACAGGATCGCATCCGTCCCCACCGACTGGAACGATAAACCCAAGACCGCTGTCAAGATGAAGACCGTCGAGCTGCTCGAGGGCTAATCTTCTGCACCTATGGCTTTCTCTTCGGAGGAAGCCTTTTTTTGCATCCACAGGAGGAAGTGCCGCATGAAATACGATTTCACCACCCTGCCCGACCGTCATGGCCGGGATGCCATCGCCGTAGACGGACTGGGCAAGGGCTTTGCGCCCGATGCGCCCCGGCCCGGGTTCGACGCCATCCCCATGTGGGTGGCGGACATGAACTTCGTCTGTCTGCCCACCATCCAGCAGGCCGTCATCGAGCGGGTGCAGCACCCGGCCTTCGGCTACTTCGACCCGACGCCCGAATATTATGACTCCATCATCCGCTGGCAGTCTGTGCGCAACGGCGTCACCGGCCTGACCGCCGAGGCCATCGGCTACGAGAACGGCGTTCTGGGCGGCGTCATCAGCGCGCTGAACTGCGTCTGCTCCCGGGGCGATAAGGTGCTGGTGCACAGCCCCACCTACATCGGCTTCACCCACTGCCTGACCGACAACGGTTATGACATCGTCCACTCCCCGCTGGTGCAGGACGAAGCCGACGTCTGGCGGATGGACTACGCCGACATGGAGAAGCATCTGGCCGAAGAGCACATCCATGCCGCCATCCTGTGCAGCCCCCACAACCCCTGCGGCCGCGTCTGGGAGCGGTGGGAGCTGGAAAAGGCGATGGAATTGTACAAAAAGTATAACGTCTACGTCGTCTCGGACGAGATCTGGTCGGACATCATCCTCTCCGGCCACAGGCACATCCCCACCCAGTCCATCAGTGAGGACGCCCGGATGCGGACTGCCGCCCTCTACGCCCCCTCCAAGACCTTCAACCTCGCCGGTCTCATCGGCAGCTACCACATCGTCTACGACCCGTGGTGGCGCGACCGCATCGCAAAAGAATCCTCCCTCTGCCACTACAACTCCATGAACGTCCTCTCGATGCACGCTCTCATCGGCGCCTACCGCCCCGAGGGCTATGTCTGGGCCGACGAGCTGTGCGAGACCCTGACCGGCAACGTGGACTTCGCCTGCGATTATATCGCCCGGCACTTCAGAGGCGTCCGTGTCGCAAAGCCCGAGGGCACCTATATGCTCTTTGTGGACTGCACCGATTGGTGCGCCGCCCACGGCAAAAGCATTCAGGACGTGGAGAAAGCCTGCTGGGCCGTCGGCGCAGCAGTGCAGGACGGTGTGATGTTCCACGGCCCCTGCCATCTGCGCATCAATCTGGCCTCGCCCCGCGCCCGCATCGAGGAAGCTTTCCGCCGGATGGACCAGTATGTGTTCAACGCGGAGTAAATCAATATAAATTTTATACAGCAAAAGGCCCTGAATCCACGGATTCAGGGCCTTTTGCTGTATTACTCATGTATTTTTGCCAGCCGCTCATTCAGCTCCCGCAGACCGTCCCGCACCTCGGCGGGCGAGACCACTTCGACCTTTCCGCCGAAGCCACAGACCCAGCCATAGAACTGGTCGCTGACGCAGACGGGCACGTCAAAGTGGAAGCTTCCCTTCCCTTCCGGCACAAAGATGGGCGAGGCGCCGAAGCGCTCCCGCATAGCCGATTCGAGGTCAGAAGTACACCGCAGGGTGACGCGGTGCTCCGGCCCGCCGAACATCTGGAAGTGCTTTTTCAGGTAAGAGGGCAGGTCGAAATCGGCAAACTGCTCCCTGCCCCGGCGCGGCTCGTCCAGCACTGTCACTCCGGCCATCTTATCCACCCGGTAATGGCGGATGCCCACCGGCTCCTTCTCGTCCTGATAGGCGATGAGATAGTAGCAGCCGTTCTCCCACGCCATCTGCCACGGACTGATGGTGTAGGGGGCGGGACGTCCCGCCTTTTTGTAGCGGAATCGCACCATTTTTCCGGTGTTGATGGCCGCGAAGAGGGCATCCACGCTGTAGGGCAGGTCCTTGTTGTCGCTTTTGGGGCGGCCATCGACGTAGACCTGACGCTGGAGCTGGGTGCCCTGATACCGGGAGGCCAGCCCTTCCAGCTTATGGATGAGCTTGTCGCTGGAGGTCTTGGAGATGACCCGGCTGGACTGGACGGCGTCCACCAGAAGCTTCAGTTCGGCCAGTTCGAAGGGCCTCGTCGCCATCCAGTAGCCGCCGCTGCGGCCCCGGCGCAGCCGGATGTCGTAGCCCAGCGCATTCAGCGCATCGATGTCGCTGTAGACGCTCTTGCGCTCACAGAGGATGCCCTGCCGGGCCAGCAGCTCCACCAGCTGGGGCACATTGAGCAGATGTTCCTCATCGGTCTGCTGCTCAAAGATACGCAGCAGCGCCAGGAGTTTGGATTTTTGTCCTTCCTGCTTGGGCATGGGCGGCCTCCTTTCGGTCACGAGTCCTTCTTGTCGAATGCGGCGCGGCGCTGGGTGGACAGGCGGAACATCTCTTCCAGTTTGTCCCGGTCGTCGGCCACGAGGGCGTCCCGCAGCTGGGCGAGGGCCGCGTCGAACTGGTCGATCTCGGAGATGAGGTTCTCCTTGTTCCAGAGGAACAACTCAGCCCACATCTTTTCGTTGATGCGGGCGATGCGGGTCAGGTCCCGGAAGGAATCGCCTGTGTACTCGCAGAGCGAGGAGTTGTCGTTGGCGCACATGAGGCTGACGGCGATGGCATGGCAGAGCTGGCTGACGTAGCCGATCATCTTATCGTGCTCCTGCACGGTCAGGGTGCAGATGTGGCGGAAGCCCAGCACCTCAGCCAGCTCCTTCGCCCACTGGACCGCCTCGGGGGTGTTCTTCTCGGTGGGGGTGATGATGAAGTTGGCAGGGGCAAAGTTGACCTCCGCCGCGTGCTCGACGCTGGAGGTCTCACGGCCCGCCATCGGATGGCTGGCGATGAACTCCACCCCTGCCGGGCACATCGCCTGCACCGGCTCCACAAGGCCGGTCTTGACGCCGGAGACATCGGTAAAGATGCAGCCGGGCTTGAGAAGAGAGCCGTACGTCCTGAACCAGTCGATGAGGGCCGTGGGGTACAGACCGAAGATGATGTGGTCGGCCTGCGCGACGAGATCCTCGAAATCGTGGGTCTTGCCGCTGGCGATATAGCCGTGGTCGAGGGCGTATTGTAAATGCCCCTCGCTGCGGTTGATGCCGTCCACATGGAACCCGGCCTTGGAAAGCTCGAGGGCGTATTTGCCGCCCAGCAGGCCGAGGCCCACCACGAGATAACGCTTCGATTTATCCAGCATATTCTACCTCCGCGCCTAACGGCTTGATGGCTTCAAAGAAATGGGGCCAGCTCTTCTGCACGGCCTCCGCGTCGTCGATGGAGAGGGGCAGCCCGGCGGCCAGCGCCAGCACCGTGAGGCTCATGACCACCCGGTGGTCGTTGTGGCCATGGAGGGGTGCGGCGGGGGTGTGGAGCTTCCCTGCGCAGCCATGGATGGTGATGGTACCGCCCTCGCTTTCCAGCACGCCGCCGCAGGCCCGCAGCTCGGCTTCCATGGCCGCGATGCGGTCGCTCTCCTTGATGCGGAGGCGCTCGGCGTTGCGGATGATGGTGGTCCCCTCGCAGAACAGGCCCAGCACCATCAGCACGGGGCCGAGGTCGGGGCAGTCGGCAAGGTCGATGTCGGTGCCGTGCAGGGGAGCTTTCCTGAGCCGGATGCCCTCATCGGTGGCGGACAGCTCTGCCCCGCAGCGGCGCAGGATGCCGAGGATGGCCGCATCACCCTGTAAGGTGTCGGCGGACAGGCCCTTGAGGGTCACGCCGCCCTGCACCGCCCCCAGCACCGCCGGGAACGCCGCCTGACTGTAATCTCCCTCCACCGTGTAGTCGCAGGGGGCATACTGCTGCCCGCCCGGGAGGAAGAGAGTGTTCTCGTCCTGCCAGCGGCTCTCGACGCCAAAACGGCGCTGTGCCGCCCGGGTCATCTCGATGTAGCTGCGACTCTCCACCGGCGGGATGAGATGGAGGGTGCTGTCCCCTGCCAGCAGGGGCAGGGCGAACAGCAGCCCGCTGATGAACTGGCTCGACACATTGCCCGCCAGCTCGTACTCGCCGCTTTTCAGAGCGCCCTCGACGGTCAGGCCCGCCGGGGATGGCTCAAAGCGGAGAGACTGCTCATGATATAATGCCTCGTACACCGACTGGGGCCGTTCCATCAGCCGACCCCGGCCCACGAAGGTCACGCTCTGCCCGGTGAGGCTGGCGATGGGGATGAGAAAGCGGAGGGTGCTGCCGCTCTCGCAGCAGTCCACCGGGGCTTCGACGGGGAGAAACTGTCCCAGACCCTCTACCACGGCGCTGTCCGGGTCGGTGCGCACCTTGGCGCAGAGCTGTCCGGCGGCGGAGAGGGTGGCCGAGATGTCCTTGCTGAACTCGAGGTTCCCGATGTGAGAAGTGCCCTTCGCCAGCGCAGCGCAGAGCACCGCCCGGTGGGCCATGCTCTTGCTGGGCGGCGCAGTGATGGCCCCGCCGATGCCGCCGGGGGCTTGCTTTATCGTTACCAACATAATAATCCTTCCGGCGGCTTGCCCGCTTCCCTTACATATCCCTTCCGATGGCCCATGCGACCTGACGGCACTTTGCCATAGCCTGCGCAAAGGCCTCCGGAGTCAGGCACTGTGCGCCGTCGCTCCATGCGTGGCGGGGGTCATAATGCACCTCCACCTCGAGGCCGTCGGCACCGGCGGCCACGGCGGCGATCATCATCGGCTCCACAAGGTTCGCCTTGCCGGTGGCGTGGCTGGGGTCCACGATGACGGGCAGGTGGGTCTTTTCGTGGATGATGGGCACAGCGGAGAGGTCGAGGGTGTTGCGGGTGTACTTCTCAAAGGTGCGGATGCCCCGCTCGCAGAGGATGACCTGCTCGTTGCCTCCGGCCATGATGTACTCGGCGCTCATAATCCACTCCTCGATGGTGTTGCAGAGGCCGCGCTTGAGCAGGACGGGCTTATGCATCTTGCCCACGGCCTTGAGCAGCTGGAAGTTCTGCATATTGCGGGCACCGATCTGCACCACGTCCACATACTCCTCGAACTCGGGGATGCGGTCCTCGCTCATCAGCTCGGAGACGATGGGCATACCGGTGGCCTCCCGGGCCTTCACCATGTCAAGGATGCCCTCGGTCTCGAGGCCCTGAAAGGAGTAGGGCGAGGTGCGGGGCTTGTATGCGCCGCCCCGGAAGAGGGTCGCGCCGCCCGCCTTGACGCCCTGCGCGATGCGGAGGGCCTGCTCCGCGCTCTCGATGCTGCACGGGCCTGCCATGACCGCGATCTTCTCCTTGCTGCCGATCTTGACGCCGCCGCAGTCGATGACGGAGTCTGCCGGGTGGAAGAGGCGGTTGGCCCGCTTATAGGGGGCAGAGACGCGGGTGACGTTGTCGATCCAGGGGTTGGCGAGGACGTCCCGCTCGTCGATCTTCGTCGTGTCGCCCACGAGGCCGAAGACATTGTAGTCCTTGCCGGTGATGAGGGTGACGTCGAGGCCCTGCTTTTCAAAGCGGTCCACGATCTTTTCCAGTTCTTCCTTGGGGGTGCCCTTTTTGGTGGAGATGATCATAGAATTTCGTTCCTTTCACTCTTTCTTTTCCGCTCACATGACCAGATGGGTGTGTGCGCTGCCGTCCAGACGAAGCAGCTGGGTCAGATAGGCCGCAGCGTGCAGATAGCCGCTGATGCCCTCACCGATGAAGTGTCCCTGACAGCCGAAGGAGACGATGTCCGTCTTGCGGAACGGCTCATGCTCGTCCGGCTCGCTCAGCAGCACCTCCACGGCAGGCACGCCGCAGAGCCGCAGCGCGTCGAGGATGGCGACGCTGTAGTGGGCGTATCCGCCGGGATTCAGGATGATGCCGTCTGCCCGGCCTGCGGCAGACTGGATCTCATCGATGAGGTCGCCCTCGTGGTTGGACTGGAAAAACTCCACCTCGAGGCCCATCTGGGTGCAGCACAGCTCGAGATAATCCAGCAGGCCGTTGTAGTCCAGCTGGCCGGCCACGCCCGGCTCGGTGAAGTGCATCATATTGAGGTTGGGGCCGTTAATGACTAAAAATTTCATCCAGAGCCTCCATTGCGGCGGCCACGGCGTCCTCCACCGTGCCGCTGTTGGGGATGACGGCATCTGCCGCCGCGAGATACAGGGGGCGGCGCTCCGCCTCCATCTGCCTGAGTGCCTCGGGGCTGGACGAGAGAGGCCGTCCGCCGCCCACCGTCAGCGCATCCAGAGGCCGGTCGATAAAAAGCACGACGCCGTTCTGGTGCAGGGCGCGCAGATTTTCGCCCCGCTTGATGATGCCGCCGCCGCAGGAGAGCAGCTGACGGCCCTCTTTTGCAAAGCGGGCGGTCTGGGCCGACTCCCGCGCCCGGAAGCCGTCCTCGCCCTCGGCGGCGAAGATGTCCGGGATACTGCGGCCGTCGGCCTTCACGATCTCCTCGTCGAGGTCGATGAACCGCTTGCCCAGCTTGTCTGCCAGCAGACGGCCCACCGTGGACTTGCCGCTGGAGGGCATCCCGATGAGGGCCACATTCAGCATATCGCGGCGGAGCGCGGCGGTGATGCGGCGGATCTCCCCCGCCGCGTCGTCGAACTTCCGGCTGAGGAAGTATTCGGCGGCGTACACCGCCTGCGCCACCAGCATCTCGAGGCCTCCCACGGCCACCGGGACGCCGGCCTCCTCAGCCCGCAGGATGAGTTCGGTCTTATCCGGGTTATACACCACGTCCAGCACCGCTTCCAGCCCGGGCATTCGGGCAACATCCAGACTGCACACCCCTACGTTGGGGTACATCCCGGCGGGGGTGGTGTTGATGACGATCTGTGCGCCGCTGGACACAGCTTCCTCATAGGAGAGCTGGCCCTTGGCGGCGTCGGGCGTCCGGCTGACGGTCAGCACCTTCGCCGCGCCCTTGTCCCGGGCGACGGCACTGGTGGTGTTGTGGGTGCCGCCGGTGCCGAGGATGAGGACGGTCCTGCCCGCGAAATCGACGCCGTGGGCGTCACACAGATGGGCAAAACCGAGATAGTCGGTGTTGTAGCCGTAGAGCAGGCCGTTCTTGTTGACGACAGTGTTCACCGCGCCGATGGCCTTGGCCCGGGGGTCGATGTAGGTGCAGTACTCCATCACCAGCCGCTTATAGGGGATGGTGACATTGATGGCCTTGAACTGCCGCTTGGTGAGGAAGGCCCGGGCCTCCTCCTCGGTGGGCAGGGGGCAGAGGTCGTAGCGGTAGCCGCAGAGCATCTCGTGGATGAGCTTCGAGTAGGAGTGGCCCAGCTTCGAGCCGATGAGTCCGTATTCCATCACAGTCCCTCCCTGCGGTAGCTGGTGGGCCGCTCCATCCATGCCGTGCCGTAGCGGGCCGTCAGCAGGTCGCCCACAGCCAGCGCGGCGGCGCAGGTCTGAACGATGGCGGCACGGGGCACGATGCAGGGGTCATGGCGGCCCTGAATGGAGAGGGGTGCATCCTGCTTTGCAAGATAGTCCACCGTCTCCTGTTCCTTGTAGATGCTGGGCGTCGGCTTGACGGCGGTGCGGAAGACCACGGGCATCCCATTGGAGATGCCGCCGTTGACCCCGGCGTTGTGGTTGGTGGCGGTGACGATGGCGTTTCCCTTCATGCGGAAGGCGTCGTTGGCCTCCGAGCCTTTCAGGTCGGCGAAGCCGAAGCCGGTGCCGAACTCGATGCCCTTGATGGCAGGCACGGAGAAGGCCATGTGGGAGAGCAGGCTCTCCACGCTGTCAAAGTACGGCTCGCCCACACCGGCGGGCAGGCCGAGGATGGCTGTCTCAAGGATGCCTCCCACGCTGTCGCCCTCCGCCCCGGCGGCGCGGATGGCCGCCTTCATCGGCTCTTCGACGGAGGCATCCAGCAGCGCGAAGCCCTCGCCTTTATTTTCCAGCACGCTGACCTGCGCGGCCAGCGCAGCGGCATCGTCCAGTGCAAAGGGGGTGTCGGAGAGGCCGGCGCAGCGGGCGATGTGGGTGGTGATGTCGATGCCGGCGCGGCCCAGCGCCCCCAGCACGATGGCCCCGCCCGCCACCAGCGCGGCGGTGATCCGGCCCGAGAAGTGCCCGCCGCCCCGGGCATCCTGAAAGCCGTGGTATTTGGCATAGGCGGTGTAGTCCGCATGGCCGGGGCGGAGCAGGTCGGCGGTCTTGGCGTAGTCGCCGCTGCGGGTGTTCTGGTTTTCGATCATGAGGGCGATGGCTGTGCCGGTGGTGTGGCCGTTCACGACGCCGGAGAGCAGCTGGACCCGGTCGGCCTCCACCCGGGGGGTGGAGAGGCCGTCGCCCCGGGCGCGGCGCCTGTCCATGCAGGCGGCGATGAACTCCTCATCCACCGGCACCCCTGCGGCCATGCCGTCCAGCACGCCGCCGATGGCCCGGCCATGGCTCTCGCCGAAGATGGTCAGCGCCAATGCGCTGCCAAAGGTGTTTTTCATGGCTCAGTCCTCCATGCCCAGCAGGGTGCGCAGGCCCTCCACCGGGATGGTCTCGGCACGCCAGCAGCCCAGACCCGGCACCTTGATGACAGTGATCTGTCCGCCCTGCGCCTTCTTGTCGTGGAGCATCTCGGCGTAGACTTTATCCTTATTGTAGGCGGTGCGCAGGGGCAGGCCCAGACGGCGGTAGACCGCCCGGACGCGCTTCTGCAATGCCTTGGATTCGATCATGGGCAGCATCCCCAGCGCCACGCATTCGCCGTGGTAGAGGCCCACGGTGCGGCGTCCCTTGACGCCCTTGACGGCCTCGATGCCGTGGCCGATGGTGTGGCCGAAGTTGAGGGCCTTGCGCATCCCGCGCTCGGTCTCATCCTGCTCCACGATGCTCTTCTTGAAGCGGAGGCTGCGATAGATGATCTCCCCGATCTGCTCGTCGATGTCGCCCTTTTCAAAGATAGCGAACAGCTCCGGGTCGGCCAGAAGGCTCGCCTTCACCGACTCGGCCAGACCGTTGATGTACTGGCGGCGGGGCAGGGTGGCGAGGGTGCTGGGATCCACGATGACCAGCTTGGGCTGCCAGAAGGAGCCGACGATGTTTTTCGTCTCGCCCAGATCCACCGCCGTCTTGCCGCCGATGGAGGAGTCGATCATGGAGAGAGTGGTGGTGGGGCAGTTGATGAAGTCGATGCCCCGCATATAGATGGAGGCGGCAAAGCCCGCCAGATCGCCCACGACGCCGCCGCCCACGGCGATGACGAGGTCGCCGCGGCCCATATTGAACTCCAGCATCTGGCGCAGGACACTTTCCAGAATCTTCATGCTCTTGCTGGCCTCACCCTGCGGCACGGTGATGATCTTTGCGTCGCGGCACTGGTCGGCCACCCGCTGGGCGTACTCTGCCGGGACGCCTGCGTCCGTCACCACCGCCACACGGCGGTCGAGGCGGGCGAACTGGTACAGGTTCTCCAGTGCGCCGTTTTTCAGGATGATGTCATAGCTGCGCTCACCCAGATTCATGGTGAGCTTTGTGCCGATAAATCCACTCATTTCGTATACACTCCTAACAGCCGCACGGTGCGGCAGGTATGATCCAGCTCGCGCAGCAGCGCGGCGGTCTCGTCGTCGGCGGGGTCTCCCACCAGCTCGACGTAAAAATAGTAATCGAAGGGAACATGGGGCAGCGGACGGCTCTTGATGGATTCCATGTCGTAGCCGAACCGGCCGATGACCTGAATGACCTCAGCCAGCTTGCCGGGCTTGTTGTCCAGCGTGAAGAGCAGCGAGAAGCGGTTGCCCCCGGTGGGCTTTTCGCGGCTGAGGACGATGAAGCGTGTGGTGTTGTCGCCGTCGGTGTTGATGCTGGGCACAAGGACCTCCAGCCCGTAGAGGGCAGCGGTCTCCGCGCTGGCGATGGCGGCTTGGGACGGGTCGCCGGACTCTGCCACGAACTTTGCCGCCATGGCCGTATTCGGCATGGCTGTGGCGGGCAGATGGAACTGCTTTAAGAACGTCTCGCTCTGGGCGATGGCCTGCTGGTGGCTGTAGACGTGCCGGAGCTGGGCCAGCTGGGTGCCGGGCAGGACCAGCAGGTTCTGGGAGATGGGCAGGTCGTAGACGTCCACCACCCACAGCTCCGGGTAGTTATAGCACAGGTCCAGCACGGCGGAGACATCGCCCGCGTGGCTGTTCTCGAAGGGCACGACGCCGTGGGCGGCGTCCCCCCGCCGGACGGCCTCGAAGACCTCGTCCCACGTCGGGTAGCTCACTGCCTCCGCGTGGGGGAAGAGCGCCCGCAGCGCGATGTGGGCAAAAGCGCCCTCCACGCCCTGATAGGCGGCGCGGTTCTCGCCCAGCACCTCCGCCTCGTACTGCTTGGCGACGTCCATCATGTTCTGGACATGATCTCTGTAGTAGGGCCGGAGGGCGGGGTCCTGAATGCGGGCCGCAGCCTTTTCCAGCACCACCGCCTCCCGTGCGGCGTCATAGACCGGCAGGCCGTGGGCCTGCTTGTATTGGGCGACGCTGAGCACGGCGGCCATCCGCCGCTCAAACAGGGCGGCCAGCTGCGCATCCACCGCGTCGATCTCAGCGCGGGCCTGTTCCAGTGTGTCCATCTGTTCCACATCCTTCGGGTAAAATTTCAGCTCCTATTGGGACGATACCTAGTAAGTATACCATAACCCGGACGAGGAAACAACAAGCGCCTCTCCCTTTGAGGGTGGAGAATATTTCAAATCCGGGGCCGCCAACGCGAAGAGATTGCAACAAAAAAGCCCTCTCCGAGGCGGTCGGAGAGGGTCATTTTGCTTATCTGTCCTGTTTGCGCAGGTCTTCCCTGCTGCGGGGGGTGCCGAACACCCGGCCATAGGGGTTGTCGAGGTCGGCGGCTTTTAGCGGCGCTGCCTTTTTCTCGGGCTTTTCGGGGACGCTGATGTGCCCCGCCCTGCCCTTGCGCCGAACGCGGAACCGCATGGCTCAGCCCTCCGGCACAACGGTGGAGACAGCCCCCGCCGTCAGCTTCTGCCACAGCTCCTCGCCGCCGGCGAGGTTGTCGGCGGTGCCGCTGTTCCATGCGCCCCTCATCCCGACGTAGAACTGGGACATATACTCCTGACTGGACCCACTGCGGCTCTGGGTGGTGTCGGGGCCGTAGCTGCCGAGGTCGAGGCCCGCCAGCACGGGGCAGTCGCTCCACTTATAGACCATGTTCCACCAGTCCTCGTCGCTGTCGGCGGCGGGCAGGCTGCCGTCCAGATACCGCAGCGAGCCGGTGTTCTCCTCAAACCCTGCCGGGTCCCAGAGCAGAAAGACGGAGCTCAGGCCGCCCTGCACATCGGCGGCAAGCTTGGTGGTGCCCGCCATGGTCAGGTAGGCGTCGCTCTCGGTCTGGGTCTCGCCCTCGGCGTAATCGAGGGTGTAGACGTTCAGGGTCACGACCACCTTGCCGTCGCCGTTGCGGTCCTCGCCGTAGTCCGCCAGAGCTTCCTGCAAAGCGTTCACGGTGTCCTCGGGCAGGTAGTAAGGGGCCACCACGGCCACGTTGTAGTCGGGCTTGGTGACGAAGAAGTACTGCCCGATAAAGTTGTAGGCCACAAAGACCACGGCGATGCCGATAAGGATGACCCACTTGAGGTTATAGTCCCACCAGTTGGCCCAGCGCTCCCTGCGGGTGTACTGTTTTTCCCTGCGGGGGGCGATGTCCTTCGGGTCGATGTCGCGCTCGTAACGGTAGCTTGCCATGCGGCAGTGTCCTCCCAGTTTTTGTGTTACAGCTGTGCCAGAATGGTCTGGCGGACGGCGGCGGGCAGTTCCTTCTGCTCAGCGCGGCTCATGCCCGCCGTCTGGATGGGCGGCAGCACCCGGATGCGCACCGTGCCGGGCGTCGTCCGGTTGCCGTGGGCCTCGAACAGCCCCCGTGCGCCGGAGATCGCCACCGGCACCACCGGGGTTTCAGTCTTCACAGCGATGCGGAAAGCACCGGCTTTGAACTCACCGGCGCCGCCCTCCTCGCCCTTGTAGCGGGTGCCCTCGGGGAAGATGATGAAGCTCCTGCCGCTCTCTACGATGGCGGTGGCGTCGTTGAGGGCGCGCACCGAGGCGCGGACGTCATCGCGCTGGACGAAGACACAGCCCAGCAGCTTCATCCAGCGGCTGAGCAGGGGGATCTTTTCCAGCTCCTCCTTGGCGAGGATGCCGTAGGGCTTGTCGAGGCTGGCCAGCAGCAGGGGGATGTCATAATAGCTGCGATGGTTCGCCACAAAAACGCAGGGTCCCTCTTTCGGGATGTTGTCCAGCCCCTCGACGCTGAGCCGGACGCCGGTGACGTTCAGGATGCCCCGGCTCCAGTGGGGGATATGCTGCTCCACCAGACGGCGCACCGTCTCGGTGTCGCCGGCGGCCTGTGCGCGCTCAGCTTTGCGCAGCACGCCATAGTGGACGATCATGTAGCCAAACAGATAGGTGAACATCGCAATGGTGCGGAAAATGCTCACAGAGAGATTCCTCCTTTCGGCTGAAAAGCCGTCTCTATTGTAACACACTCCGCCCCAAAAAGGGAGAGGAAACACTTTTTTTACATTTCGGGGGCTTTGCGGCTTGCAAAATCCACAAAATCCGGGTATATTTATAATCAGAAAGCCAGCACAATGGTGTTTTATGCCAGACCGTGCTGTGCAATGTGAGCTGTCCCAGAGACAGCGAGAGAGGATATTCACATACCATGAGTCTGTTCCCTTCTGCAAACGATTTCAAGTCCGGCCCGGGCGTGGAAAAGGACGCCCCCCGCAAGACCGGCGTCGGCCGCTTCTTCGAGCTGGTGGGCCGGGATATGAGCGGGATGTTCCTTGCCAACCTGCTCACCTGTCTGGGCTTTCTGCCGGTCATCTGTCTGGTGTACATCGGCTTCCTGATGAACAGCCTGCCGGTCATGGTCCTCAGCGCCGCCGTGGGCGGCATTCTGGCCGGACCGGTGCTGGCGGGGATGTACGACACCGTCCTGCGCGCCCTGCGCGACGAGGCCGGCTACTGGTGGACCACCTACCGCAAGGCCTTCCGGCAGAACTTCAAGGCCAGCATCCTGCCGGGGATGCTCTACTGCGTCGTGGTCACGGTGCAGGTCTTTCTCGTCTACTTCTGCTTCAATATGCTCTACCACGGCACCAATGTCGGCGTGGGGATGTGGGTGGCCACGGTGCTCAACCTCATCCTCTTCCATATGCTCTTCTCCTATCTGTGGCCCCAGATCGTCCTGCTGGACCAGCCCCTCGGCCAGACCCTCAAAAACAGCGTCAACTGCATGATCGCCTTCCTGCCCCACGCGCTGGCGGCGTCCCTCGTGACGGTGCTGTTCTGGGGCCTCGTCATCCTCTGTATGCCGCTGGGCCTTCTGCTCATGCTGGTGTTCGGCTTCTGGTTTCAGGTGGAGATCACCAGCCAGATCGTCTACGGCGACCTCGACCGGGTGTTCCACATCGAGGAGAACATCCGCAAGCTCCACGACGCCGAATACGAGGCCGAGATGGCCTCGGAGCGCAGCGACGGCGAAGAATAAACAGCGCAATGACGCGGAAAGGGGATGCGTGCAATGGAACAGCGGAACAATCTGGTGCTGCAGGGCACGGAGACGTTTTCCCGCGGGCAGCTCGATAATGTGGCGCTGGACAACGGCAGCGTCGTGCTGGACAGCGTGGCCGGGCGGTATCTGCAATACGGCAGCTATACCACGCCTGAGTTCGCCATGCCGGCCTTCTGTAATCTGAACGTCAGCTGGAACGCCCACGCGCCCCAGAACACCATGGTGGAGGTGCGCTGCCGGGTCTACGCAGGCGGCAACTGGACGGGCTGGATGAGCTTCGGCAAGTGGGCGCCCGATTACCCCCGGAGCAGCATCAACGCCCACAGCGACGACGGCCTCATCTTCCTGATGGGCGACACCGTGACCGTGGCCCTGCCCGGCGGCGGCACCGGCGTCCAGCTTCAGGTGAATCTCTCCACCAACGACGACAAAGTCACCCCGGCGCTCCGGCTGTTGTCGGCGGCGGTCCGCCCTCTCGCGTGGGAAAAGCAGGACGGCCACCCCATCAACCGCCGCCTCTACTTACCGGAATACTGCCTCTCCGCCCACGACCCCAGTTTCGGGCGGGAGATGGACCTGCCGCTGGTGATGGCAGCGCTGATGAACCGCTGGGGCGAGGACATCCTGCCCGAGGAGGTGGCCCACATCATGGCCGACAAGGCCACCGGCAGCACCGGCAACGCCGCCTTTGCGGCGGCCGCAGCGGGCTGCTGCGGCTACCCCTGCTGGCAGGCGTGGATGGACCTGAAAGACCTGCGGGAACAGATCCACGACGGCTGCTCGGTGGCTGTCCGCATCGAGCGCCGCATCCGGGGCCAGCGCGACCCGGTGGGCGTCTGGATGGGCCTGCGGGGCTTCGGCCATGACGACGCCGTCCTCGCCGACTTCGTCCTCCTCAACGACCCCACCGCCGACAGCGACGGGGCGGTGAACTGCACGATGGCGGTGACAGACTTTGCCCGCTACTTCACCGGGCGGGCCATCGCTCTCCGCCCCAAGCCCCGGGACATCGAGGCCGACCGGCCCCGGCGCGTCCCCTGCAGCTTCGAGTACAGCACCGAGGACGACTGCTGGTATCTGTCCCTCCGGGGCCAGCGCCAGCTCCTCCCGGCCGAGTTCTCCGGCTGGGCGGCCTGCAGCCCCCACGACGGCGTGGCCCATGCCACCACCGCCCACCGCACCTTCCGGCGGATGGAGCGGACGCGGACGGGGGGCTTCCGCTTCCCGCCCGAGCAGACGGCCAGCGGCGGACGCTGCAGCATCTACATCATCGACCAGACCGGCACCATGCAGTTTGCCGAAGTGCGGCTGCCCACCACGCCGCCGGCCCCCGAAGCCAACCAAAGCACTCTGCCCCCTGCCCCCTGAGGGGCACGCCAGACGCTTTCAATGGATAAATCATCAATATGGGAGGAATACATTATGGCAAAGACGATCATCACTTTGGGCCGTGAGTACTGCACCGGCGGACGCTACATCGCAAAGGATGTGGCGCGCGCACTGGGCATCAAGCTCTACGACAAGGAGCTGATCACCATGGCAGCCAAAAATTCCGGACTGTCCGAGGAGGCCGTGGCCGCCAGCGAGAAGCGGCACACCCACAGCCTGCTCTACAGCCTGTATACGATGGGCAACGACCTTCCTCTGGGCGATCAGGTCTTCATCCTGCAGAGCCGCATCATCAAGCAGCTGGCCGACGAAGGCCCCTGCGTCATCGTGGGCCGTTGCGGCGACTATGTCCTGCGCGACCGCAAGGATGTGCTGCGCGTCTTTGTCTACGCCCCCAAGGAGTGGCGTCTGGCCTACGGCAAGGAGAACAATATGCTGCAGGCCAAGGACGAAAAGGGCATCAAGGATGAGGTCGAGAAGACCGACCGCAACCGCGCAGCCTACTACAATTACTACACCCAGAACCGCTGGGGCGATGCCCACAACTACGATCTGGCCATCAACGCCGCACTGGGCCACGACGCCTGCGTGCAGATGATCCTTGCCGCCGCAGAGGCCAAGGAAAAGTCGATGGAGGGCTAAAGGCCCTGTCTCCCCGGAGAGGCAGAACAAAACAACGATGCTGCGTGGGTAGGGCGCTTTTGCGCTCTGCCCACGTTTGCGGCATAGAAAAAGCACACAAACCCCAAGTTATCAACAGCAAAAGGAGAAACCGTGGAAAACAAGCAGCCCCAGACCGCTCCCGCAGATGTGCGGGAAAACATTATGGGCACGATGGACATCAATCCTCTGCTCATCAAGCTCAGCGTACCGATGATGATATCCATGCTGGTGCAGGCCCTCTACAACGTGGTGGACTCCATCTTCGTGTCCCACGTCAGCGAGAACGCCCTGACCGCCGTTTCGCTGGCGTTCTCATTGCAGAACGTCATGATCGCCGTAGGCGTCGGCACCGGCGTCGGCGTCAACGCCCTGCTCTCCAAGAGCCTCGGCGAAAAGGATCAGGAGCGGGCCAACAAGACCGCCGAAAACGGCATTTTTCTGTCCCTGTGCAGCTACGCCGTCTTCCTCCTCATCGGCCTCACCTGCATGAAGCCCTACTTCTACGCCCAGACCTCGGACATGGACATCGCCCGGCAGGGCATCCTGTATCTGAGCATCTGCTGCGTCCTCAGCCTCGGCCTCTTCACCCAGACCATGGGCGAAAAGCTGCTGGCCGCCACCGGCCGCACCCACCTCAGCATGATCAGCCAGCTGGTGGGCGCTGTGGTGAACATCGTGCTGGACCCCATCTTCATCTTCGGCTACTGCGGCGAGGCCCTGTCCGGCACCACCGGCGCTGCTGTGGCCACCGTCATCGGCCAGTTCTGCGGCGCGGGCATGACGCTGTACTTCAACCTCAACAAAAACCCCGACATCCAGATCAGCTTCCGGGGCTTCCGCCCCAGCGCCAAGGCCATCGGCCGCATCTACACCGTCGGTCTGCCCAGCATCGCCATGCAGTGCGTGGGCAGCGTCATGACCTTCTTCATGAATCAGATCCTGATGGCCTTCTCGGCCACGGCGGTGGCGGTCTTCGGCGTCTATTTCAAGCTGCAGAGCTTCGTCTTCATGCCCATCTTCGGCATGAACAACGGCATGGTGCCCATCATCAGCTACAACTACGGCGCACGCAGGCCGGAGCGGGTCAAAAAGACCATCCGCCTCGCAGTCCTCTACGCCGAGTGCATCATGCTGGTGGGCTTCTGCATCTTCCAGTTCCTGCCGGATAAGCTGCTGAGCCTCTTTGCCGCCAGCGACGCCATGCTGGCCATCGGCATCCCGGCTCTGCGCATCATCTGCCCCCACTTCCTGCTGGCGGGCGCGGGCATCGTGCTCAGCTCGGTGTTTCAGGCACTGGGCAACGGCGTGTTCAGCCTCACCGTCTCCATCTGCCGCCAGCTGGTGGTGCTCATCCCCGCCGCATGGCTGCTGAGCCGCACCGGCGAGGTGAATATGGTCTGGTGGTCCTTCATCATCGCCGAAGTGGTCAGCCTGACCCTGAGCCTCATCTTCATGGCCCGCATCAACCGCACCGTCATCGTCCCGCTCTATGAGGAGCAGGACGCGGCTGTATAAAAACTCCCCTCGTGGACGAAAGGAACGTGAACTCTATGGCAAAAAAGCTGAAGTGGAACCTCATCCTCATGAGCCTGCTCTATCTGGCACTGGGCATCTTTTTGCTGATGGTGCCCGGCACGGCCCTCAACGTGGTCTGCTACGCACTGGGCGGCGTGGTACTGGCCTGCGCAGCCGTGCAGCTGGTGCGCTATTTTGTCGTAGAGCGCGGCGTGTTCCAGAGCCAGCTCACCCTCATCTCGGGCCTCGTCTGTCTGGCGCTGGGCGCGTTCCTCATCATCCGCAGCGACATCGTCGTCCGGGTGCTGCCCATCGTGTTCGGCCTGTTCATCATCTTCGACAGCCTTGGCCGCGTCCAGAACGCCCTTGAGCTGCGCCGGTGTGCGTATTCGAGCTGGAAGGTCTTCCTGCTGCTGGCGGTGCTCAGCGTCATTCTGGGCATCGTGATGGTGGTAGACCCCTTCGGCACGATGGAGACGCTGGTCATGGCCATCGGCCTCATCCTCATCCTCGAAGCCGCCCTCAACCTGCTGAGTGCGCTGTACACCATGCTGGCCGTCCGGCGCTTCATGAAGCTGCACCCCGAGACCCAGTCGATGCTGGAGGCCGTCACCGGCAAGGACCTGAACGGCGACGGCGTCATCGCCCCGGACATCGCCCACGCCGACGCGGAGGCGACCGCCGTGGAGCTGGACCATGTGGACGAGAGCGCCGAGGTGGAGCAGGAAGAGGAATAACTTCAGGCGGCTTGCCCTCTCCGTCTGCTCCCGCTGGTCGCATCCACTGCCCGGGTTGCGGCACCCAGCATCCACAGCGCTTCGCGTGCGTCTTGCTGGCCGCGGCCCCAACAATGATTTCCTGCTTCCGCCACTGGCGGCGGTCATCATTGTTGCTCCCAAAGGGAGAGGCAGAAAGCCTCCCGGCAGGCCAACGGCTCTCCCTTTGGGAGAGCTGGCATTGCGAAGCAATGACTGAGAGGGCAAGCCCGCTGCCCGCAGACCAAACCGTTACCGAACTATAAGCCCCAAACATCATCAACACAAAAGGATAAAAAGAGAGCTATGGAAAAGTACGATCTCATCATCGTTGGTGCCGGCCCGGCCGGTATCTTCACCGCCGTGGAGCTGCTGCGCCGCGGCAGCAAGAAGCACATCCTGCTGGTGGAAAAAGGCAAGCCGGTGGAAAAGCGCCACTGCCCCAAGGCAGAGCTTGGCCACTGCGTCAACTGCCGCCCCACCTGCGCCATCACCACCGGCTTCTCCGGCGCAGGCGCATTCTCCGACGGCAAGCTGAGCCTCTCCTATGAGGTCGGCGGCGACCTGCCCAGCCTCATCGGCGAGGAGTTTGCGCAGGAGCTGATCGACTACACCGACAAGATCTACCTCGAGTTCGGCGCAGACCCCCACGTCGAGGGCATCTACACCGGCGAGGACATCAAGGAGATCCGCAAGAACGCCATCCACGCCGGTCTGAAGCTGGTGGACTGCCCCATCCGCCACCTCGGCACCGAGAAGGCACAGGAGCTTTACCTCGCCATCCAGAACTATCTGGCCGACAACGGCGTGGAGATGCTCTTCTCCACCGAGTGCGAGAACATCATCCTCGAGAACGAGGAGTGCAAGGGCGTGCTGCTGCGTCAGGGCAGCGGCGAACCCCGGGCCGTCTACGGCGACACCGTGGTCATCGGCACCGGCCGCCGCGGCGCCGACTGGCTCGAAAAGATCTGCGCCGAGCACCACATCGCCCACAAGCCCGGCACCGTGGACATCGGCGTCCGCGTCGAGTGCCGCAACGAGGTCATGGAAAAGGTGAACAAGGTACTCTATGAGTCCAAGCTCATCGGCTACCCGAAGCCCTGGAAAAACAAAGTGCGCACCTTCTGCCAGAACCCCGGCGGCTTCGTGGCGCAGGAGAACTACGACAACGACCTCGCCGTCGTCAACGGCCACAGCTTCAAGGAGAAAAAGAGCGAGAACACCAACCTCGCCATCCTCGTCTCCCACAACTTCACCGAACCGTTCAACCAGCCCATCGCCTACGCCCAGAAGGTGGGCGAGCTGACCAATATGCTGGGCGCAGGCCACATCATGGTCCAGCGCTACGGCGACATCCTCGACGGCAAGCGGACATGGCAGAAGGAGCTGGCTCAGTCCAACGTCAAGCCCACCCTGAAGGACGCCGTGGCCGGCGACATCACCGCCGCCATGCCCTACCGCGCCATGACCAACATCATCGAGTTCATCAAGATGCTGGACATGGTCGTGCCCGGCTTTGCCGCCAACGAGACCCTGCTGTACAGCCCCGAGCTGAAGTTCTACTCCAACAAGGTCAAGATGGACGCAAACCTCGACACCAACATCAAGGGCCTGCACTGCCTCGGCGACTCCTCCGGCTGGACCCGCGGCCTGATGATGGCCTCCGTCATGGGCGTGCTGATGGGCCGCAAGCTGGCCGAGAAGGAAGGCTGCTGAGCTGCCATTCTGCACTAAGCTGCGCTGAATATTTGTTTCCCGACGCCCCTCCGCCCCCTGCGGAGGGGCGTTTTTGCGTCAGTTTTCAACAAAACCGTATGGAATGCAAAAGCGGTCATAAAAAGTCCATCTCCGCCATATGAAAATTTTATTGGAAATTGAATTGATTTTCTTGGTCAAAACTGCTACAATCTTAGAAAGAAGTCTAGGCGGAATTGTATCTTGCGCATAATGCAAGGAGGGATCACTTATGTGCGAAGCCCCCGGAAGCGTAGTAACTCTGCTCTGTTCCGGCATCCAGCTTTACAGCGCCGAGCGGCGTATTGCGGACTGCATTCTTGCAGATGTAAAGCGGGCGTCCATGTGTACGTCGGCCGAGCTGGCCCGTCTGAGCAGTTCGTCCGAGGCCACCATCACCCGGCTGTGCCACAAGCTGGGCTTCGAGAACTACCGCAAATTCCAGCTGGCGCTGGCGCGGGATGCCATGGAGCAGCAGGAGACCGCCCGGCGCACCCGGGAGGAAGGGCAGGACGAGCTGCGTCAGGCCCTGCTGGACATTCAGGCCAACCGGGAAGAGGAGCTGCGGGCCACCATTCAGGCCATCGACACCCGGCAGCTGCGGCGGGTGCTCTCGCTGCTGCGCAGCTGCGAGGTCATCGAGGTGGTGTCCGAGGGCAGAAGCCTTCCGGTGGCGCTGGATGCATCCATCCGGTTCGGTCATCTGGGCAAGCGGTGCGTCGCCAGCGCCCTCCACGAAAAGACGCTGGCTTTTGCGCAGACGCTGACCCCGAAAGACCTCCTCATGGCGTTCTCCACCTCCGGGCGGGATGCCGGGCTGGAAGAGGTGATCTCTGCCGCCAAGATGAGGGGTGCGCCGGTGCTGCTCATCACCTGCGACAGCCACAGCCCGCTGGCCCATCTGTCCGACTATGTGATGACCGCCTCCAACCGCGAACAGCGGCTCATCGAGGGCAGCCACGCAGCGTCCCTCCTCTCGCCGAACATCCTCGTGGAGGTGCTCTATTATCTGCTCCGGATGGAGAAAGCGCGAACGTAAAAAGGCAGAGCCTCGGGCCGATGGCCCGAGGCTCTGCTGTTGTTTTGGGGTTTATTCTGTGGTCGCGTTAGAAGAGGGGTCGCCAGAGGCGTTATCGTCACCCTTATTCGGATAATGAGCGGCAACTCTGCTGGGAATCCGGAGCATCGACACCATGCACTCTTTGCCGCCGATGACACCCTCAATGACGCATACACCGGCATCGCTCGGCCATCTTTCCGGAGCCTGTTCCCAAATATAGCTGTGAATCTCGCACTGATCGCTCGATAATACCGCTGCAATCAAAGCCGTTTTGCCCTGATTGAAAAGGTCAGTCCGATACGTCTCATTCACAGATGCACAGCTGACACAGTAGAAATAGCCTTCCTTCAGCGTGACGCTACTCATCCACCCTTTCCGAGTATTTTCGTCCGCATCCTCGATAATAGCCGAGAATGCCTCTCGAAGCGCCATGCCGTTATATGCGCTCTTGCCAATCTGAGAGTTCACATAAGCCAGTACAGCCTGTGCTGCCGACTCCATGGACTGTTCCTCTTCTGCTTGGTAGCCATTCGCCTTGTAGTAGTCAATGATATAATCCGTGACGTTATCCTTCGTCAGCGGCCCTGCACTACCGGAACAGGCCGCCAGGACGGACAGTGCCAGCACACCGGTCAGCAGAACAGCGACTAATTTTTTTGCCATCTTCATTGCAGCTCCTCCATGATTCCGGGTCGCCCCGTTGGTCCATTTTTGTCGGCCTGGGGGGGGGGGGGGGGGGAGGGGGGGGGGGGGTCGCGG